>JACQXX010000125.1 GCA_016208495.1 Acidobacteriota bacterium
CTGCCATTCCGGCCAGATATACTGCTTCCCGGCCTTGATCATTTGGAAATTTGAGTATTGTTTTTTTCATATCTTCCCATTTTTCCTGATCGGGCCTTCTTTTGTCACCTCACTTTCTCAATTGGTAAAACACGAGATTCTGCTTTTGGCCCCGGTGTTTTCAATTCTCTGGGCGAAATGGGGAGACCGGCAGCCAACCAGCATGGGGAAATTTTCGGCTGGCCTGTTCTTCGTCGGTCTTGGGTATCTGGCGCTCATTTTTGGAATGTGTTTTTCGAGCGGGAAAATTGGTCCGCTGTGGCTGGTGGGGTTGTATTTTCTCCACACCATCGGTGAATTGTGCCTCAGCCCGGTTGGCCTGGGCACGGTGACCCGTGTGGCTCCAGCTAAAATGGTGGGACTCCTGATGGGACTCTGGTTTGTGTTTACCGCGATTGGCAACTTTGGCGCGGGGTACATTGCCACCTATTTCAACCCGGATAAAGGCTGGACTTCGCTCCAGTTATTTTTCGGAGTTCTGGCGGTGATAGCGGTTGCCGGCGCCGTTTTGCTGGCCGTAATTCGACCTTTCGTTCAACGAATAACAGGAATGAAAGTGTAACTCAGGGTTCAGGGTCATAAGCCCCAGGATAAGGATTTCAGGCCCGGAGGGTCGTCGTGTAATAGCCGTGGTGCGAAGCCCACGGTCACGGCCAGGACGAGACCCAAACCCAACAAGAACATCGTTCAACACCAACGGAAAGGACACAGGGGTTCTTATCCTGGCGCTTATGGGGCAAGGAAATGCTTTCGAAAACCCGGAATCCGGCGGCGCGGAACTCAAAATGGTATTACTGACTGGCTTGAACTATGAAAACTGACTACTTTCGAACCAAACCGCTGGCTCAAGTGCTCAATGAAGCTGGCGAAGACGGTGAACATACCCTGCGTCGGGTTCTTGGGCCGGTGCATTTGATTGCGCTGGGAATTGGAGCGGTCATCGGCGCCGGGATTTTTGTGATTACGGGTTCGGCGGCGGCCCAATATGCCGGGCCGGCGATTACCTTGTCGTTTATCCTGGCAGGGCTCGGATGTGCGTTCGCCGGGTTATGTTATGCCGAATTCAGCACCCTGATTCCGGTTTCAGGTTCAGCTTATACCTACGGGTATGCCACGCTGGGAGAAATCGTCGCCTGGATTATCGGCTGGGATTTGATCCTCGAATATGCCTTTAGCGCCGCTACTGTTGCTTCGGGGTGGGGTGCCACGTTGGTGAGTTTGCTCCAGGATTTTGGGATTTCAATTCCTCCGCAATTGACTGAATCACCTGGGGAAACGCTGGTTCAATTCCAGGGCCGCTGGGAGTTGCTTTCGACGGTCGAGCCACTCATCCGGGCAGCCGGTGTGTCAGTTGATTCCCTGCCGCATGTGACTTCGCTGTTGAATCTGCCGGCGTTTCTGGTGATTTGCGTTGTCACGGCCATTCTTGTGGTTGGGGTTCAGGAATCTGCAGCACTCAACACCGTGATGGTGGTGGTCAAACTATGTACAGTTCTGATTTTCATCGGTGTCGCAGGGCTCTTTCTGGCAAAAAATCCAGAACTGGCGACCACCAACTGGACGCCGTACATTCCTGAAAACACAGGGCATTTTGGTGAATTCGGCTGGTCGGGTATTGCGCGTGGCGCCGGGGTTATCTTCTTTGCCTACATTGGATTTGACAGCGTTTCAACCGCTGCCCAGGAGGCCAAAAACCCGCAACGTGATATGCCGATTGGCATTTTGGGTTCGCTGGTGATTTGTACGGTGCTCTACATTGTGGTGGCCGGGTTGCTCACGGGTTCAATTTCCTATTCACGGCTCAATGTCGCGGCACCAGTGGCTCTGGCGATTGACGCCACGGGTGTTCGCTGGGGAAGTTTTCTGGTCAAGGTCGGTTCACTGGCTGGACTCAGCACCGTGATTCTGGTCACGCTGATGGGCCAATCCCGCGTGTTCCTGTCAATGTCACGGGATGGCCTGCTTCCACCCTGGGCGGCCAAAATCCATCCCCGATTTCGCACCCCCTGGATTTCTTCGATTCTGGTCGGGCTGGGCGTTGCCATCTTTGCCGCGTTGATTCCAATTGGGACGCTCGGTCAACTGGTTGCCATCGGCACCTTGCTGGCGTTTTCCATCGTCTGTGCTGGTGTCTGGATTTTGCGCATCAAGCAGCCGAATTTACATCGTCCGTTCAAAACGCCCTGGGTGCCGTTTGTGCCATTGATGGGAATTGGAATTTCCATGCTGTTGATGGTCAGTCTTCCACCTGATACCTGGATTCGGCTGGCGGTGTGGCTTGCTATCGGCATGGCCATTTATTTCGGCTATGGCCGCAACCACAGCCGGGTCCAGTCAATTCAACGAAACGAAGCTGGTTAGAATTGAAAAGGAAAAACCGCGAACACACAAATTTCAAAAAACATAGAACCCCTCCAAAAATTGACACAGTGAGTAACTCCGAAGTCAGGGTTATTCACTGTTTTGTTTTTTCACCCACCTTGTTTTCATCATTCAAAGTTCTCCATTTTCAGTTGTAAAAAACTGTAAAAGCGAGAATCCAAAGCAGTTTTCCCGGAAAAACTTCACGATTCTTTACAAACTTTTACTGAGTCACGGGCTTCTTTATGGTACTTCTATCCATCCACTCTCTACATATAACCAAACACTTTTTTAGGAGGCCCTGTGAGAGCATTGTATTCATTCGTGTTGATTGTGAGCGTGATTGGGGTGACTGGGAACCAATCACAGGTCTTTGGACAAACGGCACAGGGTGCCACAACGGCGGCGCCGGCCACGGCACCGCGCATCATCGGCGAAGTGGTTGCCGTCAATAAAGAAAAACGCGTGCTGCAAATCAAAACCGCCCAGGGTGAATGTACCGTTGCAGCCGAAGATTCAGCCGCCTGTAAACGCGTCGCCCCAGACGCGAAAACCCTCGATGGCGCTGAAACAATTGAATTTACCGATATCCGCCCCGGAGATCGGGTCTGGGCCCGCAGCACCACGGCTGTGGCTGAAACACCAAATACCTTCCTCTCGAAACAACTGGTGCTAATGAGCGCCACCTCCATTGCCGAACGCAACAAACTCGACCAGGAAGCCTGGCGACGGCGCGGCGTGCGTGGCGAAGTCGTGGCGGCGGATGTTGCCAAAAACGAGTTCACCCTCAAATTGCGCGACGGGCAGACGGTATTGATGAAACTGGCGCCACAGGCTGATATCCGACGGTTCCCGCCTGGGTCATATGAATTCACCGCTTCAAAGCCAATTACCGCCAGCGAAATCAAAATCGGTGAAACCCTGATGTGTATGGGCGACCGAAGTCCTGACGGCACGCAATTTTCAGCCGAACGCGTCGTCACTGGCGATGTCCCACGTCCAACGTTTGGACAGGTGAAAGAAATCCGGCTTGAGAAAAAGGAAATCGTCGTCCAGTCGCGCGAAGGCGAAACCGTGGTTCAACTCACCAGTGAAACTCTGCTTCGTCAAATGCCGGAAGAACTCCGCGAACAGCCCGCAAACGGCGGCGGGAACTCCGAGGCCCAGCCACAACGTCGTCAAGGTCGTCAAGGGATGCGAATGAACCCCGAAGCGATGATGGAACGGCTCAAACAAGCCCCCGAATTGAAACTTACCGAATTAAAAGTCGGCGAATACGTCATGGCCAATGGGCCCAAATCAACCGATGGCAAATCGGTGACAGCCCTGTTTCTGGTCCGCGTTCCGGCGCCGAATTTCCGGAATCAAGGTCCATCGCTCAGTTCCCCCGACGGCGGCTTGAGCGACCCAGGGTCACAACAGTAGCGGGCATAGGGTTCAGGGTTCAGGGTTTGGAAAGTCTGGATTCCTGGTTTGGGAAAGAGACCAAAACGACCAAAGTGATCAAAAAATCAAAAACCCTGAACCCTGAACCCTGAACCCTGAACCCCAATGGAAAATACCATGCACGCATTCTTTCGATTTTCTGCTTTTTTTCTCATTCTTTCTCTGGTCGTGGTGACTGCCGCGACCAGCCAGCCGGTGTTTGCCCAACGCAAAGCCAGTGGGTTGAATTTGCGAGGATTGGTTCTTGACGAATCTGGCGCCGGATTGGCCGGTGCCGAAATTACACTCACCACCAGCGCTGGAAAAGACTTGCAATCAGTTTCAGGTGAAAAAGGCGGATTTGCCTTCGATGGATTAGCACCGGGTGAATACCTGGTGAAAGTCTCAGCTCCTGGATTTGCTCCCTATCAAAGTGAAGTGATTCAGCTTGGGAATGGTCAACTGACACCGCTTGTGATCCAAATGGCGATTGAAACCGTGGCCGAACAAGTCACGGTTGATGCGAACCAGGCGCTCACCCTTTCAGCGGACAACAATGCCAGCGCCGTGGTTTTTAAAGGTGCTGATCTGGAAGCCCTTCCGGAAGATCCCGACGAACTCGCCAGCGCGCTCCAGGAACTGGCCGGGCCCGGCGGCGGGCCCGGTGGTGCCCAGCTTTTCGTGGATGGCTTTTCCGGCATTCGATTGCCGCCGAAAAGTTCAATTCGAGAAATTCGCATCAATTCCAACCCGTTTTCAGCCGAATATGATCGTCTGGGCTTTGGCCGAATTGAAATCCTGACCAAACCTGGAATCGAACAACTTCGCGGCGAAGCCTTTTTCAACTTCAATGACGAAAGTTTGAATGCCCGCAATGCGTTTGCTCCGTTTCGTGGGCCGTTGCAGGTCCGACGGTATGGCGGCAATCTGTCAGGTTCGATCATTCCGAAAAAAGCTTCGTTTTTTGTGGATTTTGAACGCCGTGACACCGATGAAAACGCCTCGGTCAATGCGACGATTCTGGATGCCAACCTGCAGCCAGTGAGCTTTTCGGATGTGATTGTGACACCGCGCCGGTTTACCACCTTTTCACCCAGGGTTGACTGGCAGTTAAATGACAAAACAACGCTGGTGGTTCGATACAGCTTGAACAACAACTCCAGTCAGAACCAGGGAATCGGCAATTTTTCACTCGAAACCCGTGGATTTGACACCACCAACCGAACCCACACCCTCAACTTTACCGCCACGACCATTTTCAGCCCGCAGGTCATCAATGAAGTCCGGCTGCAAATGACCAGACAATCCACACGATCAGTGGGTGATAATTCCCTGCCGTCAATCAATGTTTCGGGGTCTTTTAATGGCGGTGGTGCCCAGGTCGGCGAAAATGAACGATCCGAACAGCGGTTTGAATTTCAGGACTATGTCTCGATTGCGCTCAACGCCCATTCAATCAAAACCGGAGTTCGACTGCGGGGAATTCGCTCATCTGATAGCAACACGGCCAACTTTGGCGGCGCCTACACGTTTGCTGGCGACGTCAACCGCGACCCGATAACCGGCCAGCCCATTGGCGGGACGATTACCAGCCTTGAACAATACCGCCGGGTGCTGCTTGGGCTTCCGGGCTATCGTCCGTCACAGTTCACGCTCAATGCCGGAGACCCGTTTGTCTCAGTCAATCAATATGACGCCGGGGTTTTTCTCCAGGATGAATGGCGCGCCCGCGATAACCTGACGGTTTCGATGGGTTTGCGGTACGAAGCTCAGACCAACCTCAGCGCCAAATACAATTTCGCTCCACGCCTGGCATTTGCCTATGCTCCGCGTCAGGGGACAAACAGCAGCGGAAAAACGCTGGGAACGGTCATTCGCGGTGGATTTGGAATTTTCTACGACCGGTTTGACGAAAGCCTGACGCTCGGAACGCGTCGTTTGGACGGCAACCACGTCACCCAGTTTTTCACGACGCAACCTGACTTTTTCCCCAACATTCCTGATCCTTCATTTCTGAATGCCCAGCAGCCAATCCGACGCCAGATTGCTGAAGGGTTGGAAGCGCCCTATATCATTCAGGGTGGAATTGGTGTTGAGCAACAACTGCCGTGGAATCTGACGACAAGTGTGAACTACGTCTGGTCACGGGGTGTGCATCAACTTCGGTCACGCAACATCAATGCGCCGCTGCCGGGGACGTTTACAGGTATTCCCGGATCGGGAACCCGTCCGTTTGGTAACATTGGCGATATTTATCTGTATGAAGCCACCGGGAAATCTGTCACCCATCAGATTCGAGTCGGCGTCAACCGCCGGTTGGCCAATAATTTCTCGATTTTTTCGAATTACACCTGGACGAATGCCAAAAGCGACACGGAAGACGCCGGGGCATTTCCAGTCAGTAGTTATGACCTGAGCACCGAATGGGGCCGCACCGGGTTTGTCGCTCCGCACCAGTTGTTTATGGGCGGTTCGACCACGCTGCCCTGGGGAATCCGGCTCAATTCGTTTATCAATCTGCGTTCGGGCCGACCGTTTAACATTACCCTTGGGCGAGACTTAAACGGAGACACGGTCTTTACCGAACGGCCTTCGTTTGCCCAGCCTGGAACACCCGGCAGCATCACAACGGACTTTGGGACATTTAACCTCACCCCCAAACCCGGCGAAGCCTTGATCCCACGCAATTATGGTGACGGCCCTGGCTTTGCGTCCGTCAATGTCAACCTGAGCAAGACCTTCAATCTGGGTGCCAAATCCAAAAATGAAATGGCTGGCAGCCAGACAGGAGAAACCAGGATTCCCGGCGGCTTTGGCGGAATGGGCGGCGGCGGACGCGGCGGTGGTGGTCCACGTGGAGGTGGTCCTGGCGGTGGCTTTGGTGGTGATGGCGGAGACAGCCGCTATAGCCTGACGTTCTCGATTCGAGTTTCAAACTTGCTCAATCGGACCAATCTGAATAACTTTAGCGGGTCACTGACTTCCCCGATCTTTGGGCTGGCCAACTCGGCTTCCGAATCCCGTCGGATTGAAGCCCAGGTTCGATTTCGATTTTAGGGACCCAGAAGAAAATAAAATCCCAGTGAAATCGGGTTCAGGGTTCAGGGTTCCTAAATCCCCCCGGATTTTGTGGGATATGCTCAAAATGAAGCAAAAAGTCCGAAAAATAGCCTGTTTTGAGCTGTTTTATCTGTCACCCACAAAAATGTAGGTTAGCTAAGTCCTTTGTTTTCGATATAGGGTTTGCCAACCCACCCTGAACCCTGAACCCCGCTATGGCCAAAATTGATTACCCCGTTACCCCAGCCATTCGGCTTCTGCGTGAGAAGAAAATTGCGTTTGACCCGCACCTCTATGACTATGAGGAGCGCGGCGGAACCAAACATTCGGCTGAAGCGCTTGGCGTGGACGAACACATCGTTGTCAAAACGCTGGTCCTTGAAAACGACGCTCGCAAGCCGTTGATTGTGTTGATGCACGGCGATTGTGAAGTTTCAACCAAACAACTGGCCCGTACACTCGGTGTGAAGAGCATTTCCCCCTGTGACCCGGCAACGGCGCAAAAGCATTCCGGCTATCTGGTCGGAGGCACCAGCCCGTTTGGCACCAAAGCCACCATGCCGGTTTATGTCGAACGAACCATTTTCTCGCTCCCAAAAATCTACCTCAACGGTGGCAAACGCGGCTTCCTGGTTTCGATTGATCCACAGGACCTGAAGAAAGTGCTTCCGGTCACCGAGGTCGAGGTGGCGATTTCTGGGAAGTAACCGCCTGAGCCCTGGGGCTTCTTGCCGATAAGCGCCAGGACAAGGAAAATAGTCTGTGGTTTATGGTTATTTTACGACACTCGTGATGCGCTTAAACCCCGATCTGACCCAGACCGTGGGCTGCGCACCACGGCTATTATACGGCGACCCTTCGGGCCTAAAACCCTTACGCTGGCGTTTATACCCTGAACCCTGAACCCTGAACCCAAATGGTATTTTATGGCTCTCGATGCACGGTTTTTACGCGCCGAAGAATTTGGAATCCGGCTTGAACTGGTTGGCGGGTTGCCTCTGTGGGAACCGTATCCGGTGTATAAGCACCAGAAAGCAATTGACCGGATCCGGGCTACAATTGCGCCAATCCCTGAAGTTGCTGATTCTGCAAGCTCACCTTGTGCCTGTATTCATATTTCTGATGTGTATGTCAGTTTTTCGGACGGCTCTCTGAAGCGCCCAGACATTGCCATTTTTTGCCGTGAACCTGATGAAGAGGACGAAGCCATTACCTTGATTCCGGAAGCCGTCATTGAGGTTATCAGCAAAGGCTATGAAGCCAAAGACTTAGACATTGGGCCCAAATTTTACCTTGCCAACGAGGTGAAAGACGTTGTCGTTTTGAACCCCTATTCTGGCGAAGTCATCC
Source organism: Acidobacteriota bacterium (assembly GCA_016208495.1). Lineage (NCBI taxonomy): Bacteria > Pseudomonadati > Acidobacteriota > Acidobacteriota bacterium. The sequence goes on from JACQXX010000125.1 coordinate 8,236, forward strand.
TTTTTACCGCCTCACAGACACAACATTTTGTCTCGCCTGTCACCCTTTCCCTCCAGTGTGGTTACCGGTGTACGGTTTAAGTTTTTGATCATGAAAAAGTCGGTTCTGGTTTTGCTCGCTCTGGTGCTCGTTGCCGCCGGAGCGAGCTTTTTGTTTTCGCGTAAAAACATAAAAACTCAGAAAAGTTCTTAGCGAAATACATCTCATAAATCACTTCAGCCACATCAGGATCTGGTTGACGTCTTTTTGTTTCCATTCTCTTCGTCTTCCTTTTTTCTTGTCGAAATTTCACTCCCACCCCCTTGCGCCAAACCAGAGCTTTCGGTCAAAGTGTGCGGATGCAGCGTTGCTAAAGCATTCGACCAAATTTGTCTGGAAATTCCGACTAAATGGAGTGTGATTGCAGTGAAGTCTCAAGCCCAAACGCTATACCCAAACACCGTTTATTCTGAAGAGGTTAAGATATGAAATCCAAACTTCAGGTTGTGTTTTTGTTGTGTTTATTGGGAAGCTCTCTGATTATTTTTCCCACTCAATCGGTTCGAGCATGCGGCCCATTTTATGATGAGGCGCGATTTGTCTTTACCAAACATCCTGATCATCCGCTTCACCGGTTTGCTCAGGGTGAATTGAATGTCCTCCAGCCGGGTTATGCCTGGTCCTATTTAATCGTGGCTTATCGCTATTTCAATGGTATTGGACTTGATGAAACTGAACAGAAAGCTGCCGTGGGAAAATGGGAAACCCGATTGGGTATAACCGATGAAAGCAAGCCTGATTACTGGCTCAATCAGTGGCTTGAAGCCCGAAAAAAAGTTACTGGCATAACCAGTCCACCAACCATTTCCCAATATGTGAAGGAAGACGAAAGTTACAGCTATCAGATTGCGATTACTGGAGATGCGTTTCATCTTGCGACCCAAACCCTCGCTGAGCGAATCAACCAGTTTGGCGCCTCCAGCCCACAGGTTCGCGAATGGCTCAAAGCCCAGGATCAGGTGTTTCAAACCGCCAGCGGTGAAACCTCGATTCCCGACGCAGCACCAGCTTCGGTTGATCCAATGATAAAGGCTGATCGTGCCTATCAGATTGCCGCCGCCAATTTTTACGGAAACAACTATGAAGCGGCCCTTGCTGGCTTTGATCAAATTGCAAACGATACAAATTCTCCCTGGAAAATCATTGCCCCTTATTTGGCAATTCGGACGCTTTATCGCCAATATGAGAATCAGGATCAGAATACACCTCAACAAGATGCCGCCATCCTGAGCGATGCACGTGATCGGTGTACTAAACTTCTGGCTGATGCACAACTGAGCGAATATCACCCGGCTACCCGCCGTCTGGTGGCCGATATTCAATATGGGCAGATCGCAATTGAACTTGGAATCCCGGATTCTGAATACCTGACACCGGCACAGTTCCAGGCCCAATTCGTTGTCCTCGAACAACTCACCCTCGATGAAGCTCAAGACCTGCTGCGACCACATTCGGGCCCTGCGTTTGGGCGCAATTTGTGGAATTTCCCTGATCATTTGGACAACATCATCGAGGCCACAGCCGACGAAAATGATCCAGTGGACGTCGTGGATTATGATCGGGTCAAACGAACCTTTGAGTCGCTTCCTGCGATTCGGTTGAAAGATGATTTGATCGACTGGATTCTGGTGTTTCAAACCATGGACAATCCAGCCAGCGATTACGCCACCCAAACCTGGGAAAAGACCAGGAAACTCCACTGGCTGTGCTCGGCTTTATCCAAAACTACTGGAAATGCTCCGAAATTGGCGGCATTGCTATCGGCGGCTGAACAGGTACCGGCTGATTCGCCCGCTTATCCAATGGTGAGCTATCACCGCATTCGATTGCTGATTGAAGCCGGCAAACTCGATGACGCCCGCAAGCTTCTGGCCGAATTTATGCCAACCAGAGGTACGTCATTAACCCAATCATCGTGGAACCTGTTTTCTCAACTTCAAATGCAGGCGGCAACTGGTTTGCCCGAACTCACAAAATTCATCAGTCGTCGTCCCGCAGGTATTGTCGAGGCATATGATTATTATCAAATTTCAGCCGAATTTGGATCAAACTACTCTGATAGTCCAGAGTCAGTCAAATACAGGCAAGAACGGTTGGAAAAGGAAAAACAACCGCTCTTTGACACGCCAGCGTCTCGGATACTCAACCAGGGATTGCCACTCAGTCTGCTCGGAGAAATAATTCAGAATTCAACCCTCCCAAAACATCTACGCCGGGATCTGGCAATGGTGGTTTGGGTGAAAGCCGGGTTACTTGAAAATCGGAAGATTGCAACCCGGGCATCGCGTGTGGTTGGCAAACTGGTTCCAGAATTAAAAAACCTGACAGCGGCCTATCGTTCGTCAAAATCATCCGCGAAAGCCAGATTTGCGCTTATTTTCGCGGTGCTTCGGTTTCCAGGGCTTCGCCCGCATATCGTGGCTGGGGTACCCCGGCCTAAGCGACTCAGTAAAATTGATGGCCATCGTGACAACTGGTGGTGTGCATTTGACACCAGAGGAGAAGTCTCAGCCCAAAGTTATGAAAAATACAATGGCAACGGCCTGAATGAGGAATATGGCCCCGATGGGTCTCCGCTTCCTCAACCACCATTTGACCCGGCCAAAGCGTTTTACCCACCTGCTTTTTTAACGACTTCCCAGAAAGAGGCAGCCTTCGATGAATGGAAAGCACTGGTGGCCATTGGAACAGCACCCAATTATCTGTGCCGCCAGACGATTGATTTTGCCCGAAAATACCCACGGGATCCGCATGTTCCTGAAGCGCTGCATCTGGCAGTTCGGTCAACCCGGTATGGATCTACGGATGACACAACCACGGATTTTTCAAAAGAAGCCTTCCTGCTTCTCAAAAAGAAATACCCCAGGACTCATTGGGCCCAGAAGACGAAATATTATTTTTAAGTTCAAGGGTTTGAGGCTCACAGAAATCCAACTTTTCCAATGATGAAGCCTGCCCCCGTAGCCTGTTTCCGAGTAGGGTTCAGTCACACATGAAAAAACCGTTCCTGATTCTGCTCGCTCTGGTGCTCGTTGCCGCCGGAGCGAGTTTTTTGTTTTCGCGTAAAAACATAAAAAACCAGAAAAGTTTTTCGGTTGATTGCCAAAAACCCCGAATCCAGGCAATTCCCCGTCTGATGCTCTGGGCCTGGGAACGCCCCGAAGACCTTCGGTTCCTTGACCCGGCCCAGGCAGGTGTGGCCTATCTGGCGGCAACCTTGACATTGTCGGGTGATGGGGTTGCGGTTCGTCCACGATTACAACCGCTCAAAGTGCCTGCGGGAGCCTATATCATGACCGTGGTGCGCATTGAGGTGGATTCAGAGCACGCTCCAACCCGAAGCGAAGCACAGCGCCAACAAACCGTGGCCGAAGTCCTCAAGGCCATGAAATCGCCAAATGTCGCCGCACTCCAGATTGATTTTGATGCCAGACAATCGGAACGTGACTTTTATCGTGCCCTGCTGACTGACCTGCGGGCCAACCTTCCAGAAACCATGCCGCTGGTGATGACGGCACTGGCATCGTGGTGTTTGTTTGATGACTGGATTCACGACCTGCCAGTGGATGACGTCGTCCCGATGGTTTTTCGAATGGGAAAAGACACGGAAAACGTCGTGAAGTTCCTTGCATCCAACCAGTCCTTTCGGTCAAAGTTGTGCGGATGCAGCGTTGGTGTCGCCCTCGACGAACTTCGTCCCGAAATTCCGACCAACCGGCGTGTGTACGCATTTAATCTTCGATCCTGGACGCCGCAACAATTCAAGTTTTTTTCAGAAAAGGTAAGGCAATGAAATCCAAGCTTCAGGCCGTGTTTTTGTTGTGTCTCTTGGGTGTGTCACTGGTGGTCTTCCCGCCGCAACCGGTCCGGGCCTGCGGGCCGGACTTTGGCACTGCCCGCTTTATATTTACCAAACATCCTGATTTTCCGCTTCGACGGTTTGCACGAGGCGAACTCAACGTCCTGCAACCAGCTTATGCCTGGTCCTATTTGATCGTCGCGTATCGCTATTTGAACAGTATCGGCCTGGACGAAACTGAACAGGAAGCCGCCGTTGCCAAATGGGAGGCCCGACTTGGCATCAGTCAGGAGAGCAAAAGTGACTACTGGCTCAACCAATGGCTCGACGCTCGCAAATCAGTGCCAAATGCTCCGGCCAATCCCAAAGTCGTTGAATTCATCAAAGATCCCGATGGATATTCATCCAAAGTCGCGGTTTCCGCTGAAGCCTTTCAGGTTGCGATTCGGACGCTGAACGAACGGGCCAAACAATTTGGCGCCAGCAGTCCGCAGGTTCGCGAATGGCTCACCGCCCAGGATCAGGTCTTTCAGACCGCCAGTGGTGAGCCAGCGATTCCATCAGAACCTGCCGCCTCGCTGGACCCGATGATAAAGGCTGACCGCGCCTACCAGATTGCCGCCGCCAATTTCTATGCCGACGAACACGACCTGGCCGTCAAAGGCTTTGACCAGATTGCCAAAGACGGCAAATCACCCTGGAAAATGATTGCTCCGTATCTGGCGATTCGGACACTAAATCGAAAATTCGAGAAACAGATTCAGACAACGCCTGAAGAGCAGGCCAAACTCTTTGGAGATATCCGCGACCGGAGCGCCAAAGTACTGGCTGACAAACAGTTGAGTGAATACCACACGGCGACGCGACGCTTGCTGGCGAATGTTCAGTTGACCGAAATCGCGGCTAAAAAGACTGGAAGCGAACCAGACAGCACACCAATCCCAGAACAGGAACAGGCTGAAATTGCCGTGTTGGAATCGCTGACACTCGATCTGGCACACGATCTGCTGAGGACACATTCAGGACCTAATTTTGGTCGGAACTTGTGGATGTTTCCAAACCGGCTCGATGACGTCATTGAAAAAACAACCCCAGATGAAGAGTACTGGGACGCGGTGGATTTTGACCGGGTCAATCGGAAATTTAAGTCACTGCCGGCCATTCGGCTCAAGGATGACCTGATTGACTGGGTGCTGGTTTTTCAAACGATGGATGACGCCGCCAACGACTATGCCGTCAAAACCTGGGAAAAGACCGGGAAACTCCACTGGCTGTGTGCTGCTTTAACCAAAGCCGCTGGAGATTCACCAAAACTGGCCAATCTGATTTCAGCCGCCGAACGAGTTCCGGCTGATTCACCGGCCTACACGATGACAACCTACCATCGCCTTCGATTGCTGGTTGAAACCGGTAAAATAGACGACGCTCGCAAAATACTGGCTGACTTTATGAAAACCAAAGACGGCACGTTGACTCAATCAACCGCGAATCTGTTTTCACAACTTCAGATGCATACGGCCACCAGCTTGACCGAACTGGCCAAATACCTTGGCCGCCGTCCGGCAGGCATTACCGATTCCTTTGATTTTTCCCAGTTGTCGGCTGATTTTATACCAGTGTACCCGGACTCGCCGGAATCAGCAGACTTCAAGAAACAACGACTGGAAGATGAAAAACAAGTGCGTTTTGACGTCCAGGCCGGGCGCGTCATCAATCAAGGGCTGCCGCTGAGTCAGCTTGGCGCACTTCTTCAAGACACCTCGCTCCCCAAAAATCTGCGTGGGAATCTGGCGCTGGCCGTTTGGGTCAAAGCCGGGTTGCTTGAAAACCGTGACGTCGCCACCCAGGCATCACTCGTGGTTGACAAACTGGTACCGGAACTCAAAGAAATGACCTCGGCCTATCGGGCGGCCAACACCGCGCCGGAAGCCAAATTTGCCCTGATTTTCGCCGTGCTGCGCTTTCCTGGCTTGCGCCCGCATATTGTGAACGGCCTGGAACGCACAGAAACACTCGACACAATTGACAGTTATCGCGATAACTGGTGGTGCAACTTTGACGGCAAACTCGAAGTCTCGACCGGGAATTTTGAGAAGTTCAACTACTATGATCCCGATCAAGAATACGGCCCCGACGGCGAGCCAAAACCCAAACCACAAGTGCCGTTTGATCCAGCCAAAGCGTTCTTCCCGCCAGCCTTTTTGACGGCTGAACAAAAGGAAGCCGCCTTTAAAGAATGGAAAGCCCTGGTCGCGATTGGAACCGCACCGAACTACCTCTGCCGCCAGACGATTGACTGGGCGAAGAAAAATCCGACCGATGCGCGGGTGCCCGAAGCCCTCCATCTGGCAGTGCGCACCACGCGGTTTGGCTGTACCAATGACACCACGACCAATCTTTCCAAAGAAGCCTTCCAGCTTCTGAAAAAGAAATACCCAACTGATCCCTGGGCGCAGAAGACGAAGTACCATTATTAGGGTTTGGGGTTCAGGGTTCGGGGTTCAGGGTTTTTGAAGGGTGAAGGATGAGCAATTGTCCTTTACCCTTTTGCCCAAATTTAGATTTGAGGAGGGTCATTGACCATGGAATTTCGAATTGAAGCCAAAATTGAACCAAATGGGACAATCGTTTTGCACGACCTCCCTTTTCACGAAGGTGATAAAGTGATGGTTGTCATCACAACTCGTCCTGACAATTCATCCCAAAGTTCAGACTATTCCTTGCGAGGATTACCCGTGGAATACAAAGACCCGTTTGACCCTGTAGCTGAAAATGATTGGGGGGTTTTGTCATGATCTTAAAAATTACCTCAACTTCAAAAGTTCGAACTCTTCTCACATTTGGTCTGCTGGATGCCCTTTTTATGTGGTGTCTTTTTCTGATTCCGGTTTTGGTGGTGGCGGTGTTGAGTGGGCAACATCTTCAGAGTGACCTGCCACGTTTTCTTCAATTGTACTGGCCGGTTTGCCTTTTTCTGGCTTTTCCAATCTCAGTGCTCACTGCCTGGCGAGGGGCGCTGGACGCGTTTCGAACCCAGCGTGGCAAGGGGTTACCAGCCAGAGCCGTCGCTGAGGGCTTTATCCTTGGAATGGGCTATGCCGTTGTTTTCTTTACCTTTGGATATGTTCAACAGGTTTTGGCTGCAGGTACGATTTATGACGAAGTGACAGCACAACCCACCAATCCCTGGGCCTGGGCGAAACTCCTTGCGAGTATACTGCCATATAGTTTTTTATGCGGTATAGCAGGCAGTTGTTTAGGGCTTTTGATTCACGAGTTAAACCGGTCATTGATCGGAGGTGTGGATGGGATATTCCATCGAAAAATTGAAACGACCTTATGACTACAAAGTGCTGGTGGAGGCGTATGTCCGAACTCAACGAGAGGATTATGTTCACCCGGATTTTGCTGCCTATTATCAAAGCCTTTGTGCTGTGTTGGAAAAGCAATTTGAGGTTCGCTTTTCCGCTGAATACTTCTCTGATTCAAAAGCGGCGTTGTGGATGTTGTTTGAATCAACGGTTGGATCTTTGCTCCGAATTACAACTCCCTGGGATGCTTTTCTTGAAGAAACCCTGATTGTCTCCACATTACAAAAAAGCGGAAACGCTGGAAAAAGAATAGACCAGGCCAGTCAAACCATCTTGCAAGCAACCAGAGAGAGCCGGCAGGCTCATTTAGAGATATTGCACGAACTGTTCGCCCTGATGTATAGCAAAACCGATGTGATCATTACTTCTGAACAACTTGCACTGGTCGGGTTTGATGATTCACAAGAACCTGACATCAGGGACTATTATGATGACTTTTAAATCAGCCACTTATGGTTTCAAAGGACACTCGCATATTTTCTGAAACCCTGAACCCTGAACCCCAAACCCTGAACCCCAAACCCTATTTTCCTTCTATGCCCCACTATCTCGACATTTCCCAATGGGCCCGGCGCGATTTATTTGAATTTTTTCGCGAATATGACAACCCATACTTCAATATCTGCACGCGACTTGACATTACCAAACTCAAGCCAGCGGTTGCCCAGGTGCCACAGGCGACAATTTTTCTTGGGTATCAGTACATTGCGCTCCGGCTGGTCAACGAAATCGAATCGTTTCGTTATCGGCTCGAAGATGGCAAAGTTCGCGTGTATGACGTGATCCACGGCGGAACCACCGTGCTGATGGAAAACGGGAGCTTTACGTTTGCTTACTTCGATTATGACGTCCGGTTTTCGAAATTCGTGACTGGTGCCCTGGAAGAACTCGCCCGCGTCAAAGCCGGTGATGGCAGACTGCATCCCAAACACGAAGACAACGCCCGGATTCACTCGACCACCCTGCCCTGGATTTCCTTCACGAGCTTTACCAATGCCCGTAAATGGCGGCAGGAAGACTCGATTCCGAAATTTGCCTTTGGCCGCTTCGTCACTGAAGGCGACCGGGTATTGCTCCCGATTTCCATCGAAGTCCACCACGCCCTGATGGATGGCTACCACGTCGGACAATACCTCAACCGGTTTGAAGAAATTTTGGAAGATCCCGCCAAAGTTCTGCTTGAGGGATAAAGAATGGAGTACAAGTGTATGTTGAAGCAACTCACCCAGAAACCTCTGCGGCCAGCTACCAGGCGTTGTCTCCTCATCGGCTGGTCAGTATTGATTGCCGTCACGGCTACGCTGGGAGCACTCCATTACGAAACAAATGTCAAAGCTCGAAAAGTGGCGGTGTGGCTTTCCCGCACCAAACCTGGTGTCTATTCCCACCACATTGATTGGGCTCAGATGGATCCGGTAACGCTGGTTAAGGCACTTCACCAATGCCCGCAAATAGTTGTGACTCCGGCATCTCAACCACCAGCTTTTTGGATGAAACCCCACCACAAGCTGTACCTGTTCTTTTTGATCAATTCCACTGAGTCATCAGCTCACATCAATGACGTGTTATGCAGTTTAAATCCCCAAGAACGTACAACTACCAGAGAGGTAGCCTGGTATTTGGTCAATGAATTTGGGATTGGCAAAGCACCAACTCGGATGGTTACTCCACGCAAAGGGATGGTTCCGATATATCCAGGCGCTTCTCAGCCTGGAAATCGGGAATAAGTTTAGAGTTCCGCCTTCAGGCGGTTCATTTGTACTCAAGTGTTACTCAACCCTTTCAAATCGTATCTGAAATTCCAAAGCCGCCTGAAGGTGGAACTCTAAACTTTTCTCCCGAAACTGAACTATGTTTCAATTTGTTGAGAAATACCTTTCAACTCGCTATTCCTACCTCGAACTCTTGTGTTCGTGTGGGTTTGAGCAAAAGCTTTTTCCCAACTATCCGCGGTACTACCAGTTTGAAAACCAGGAAGTCATGCCGGTATTGGTGCGCCTGGCCTGGTGTCAGGAGTGTCGGCATTTTGTTGAATCCGAAGACTTGACGACGGCTCAAACGATTTTAGAGGTACTCCAAACGGTACAGACACAATTGATTCCAGTTCACGGACTGATCGAAGGCGACCCACCGGCTCCGACAGATCGCTGTGTTTTTTATCACGCCAAACTCAAATTGTTGCTGGCACGTCAATCACCGCCAAAGTGCCTGCGGTGTAGCTCGACTGACATCATCCCCTTTTCTGTTTCAACCGATGAGCAGCCGCTGCATCCTGGATGCGGTCAGTTTTGTAAGATAACCAGGAAAGTGATGTCATTTGGGGATCCGTTTTTTTATGTTTTGTACACGCGGGAGGGCGAGTGGATTTCACAAATGTGGGCTTCGTCATAACTGCTCGTCAGCCAAGGGTTTACCGGCTTGTGATTGCCCCCGAAGATTGAGTTTTCTTTCAGTTTTCCAAATTCAATTTATTCGGCACGTGGGTTGCTGTGAAGCCAGCAGGACAATTTGATTTTCAATTGGCTGAAATTCAGAAAAGGACGAAAAGGACATAAGGGACGGAAAAGAAGTCAGGAAAACCCTGATCCGGGCTTGTCCAGGAAGTCCTTTTAAGAAGAGAGGTCTCACATGCCCAAAGGGTTTATTCCAAAACACGGTGGCTATCAAAAACTGCTTTCCTACCAGAAAGCTGAGATTGTCTATGATGCCACGGTGTATTTTACTCGGCGCTTTTACCGAATCGGCGACCGGACGATTGATCAGATGGTCCAGGCCGCCCGTTCCGGAAAACAAAACATCGCTGAAGCCAGCCTTGCATCAGGGACTTCGAAAGAAACCGAGATCAAACTCACCAATGTTGCCCGCGCCAGTTTGGAAGAACTCCTGATTGACTACCGTGACTTTCTGAGAACCCGAAATCTCGATGAATGGTCACCTGACCACTCCTACACCCGGCGATTGCGCGAACTCAACCGCCAGCCTGACGCAACATTTGAGACCTTTCGCAAAGGAATTGAGCACCCGGATCCAGCCATTTCAGCCAACGTCATTGTCGGACTGATCAAAGTCACCTGCTTTTTGCTGGACCAGCAACTCAAAAAACTGGAACAGGAATTTCTCAAAAAAGGCGGCCTTCGCGAGCGGATGACTCAGGCCCGAATTGCAGCCAGAAATACTGGCCTAAAAAAGTCCAACTGACTTTCCTCAAAAGTCTTTATGTCCCTTATGTCCCTTATGTCCTTTATGTCCTTTTTTGCCCTCTCACTCAGGTTATTTGGTCCAATGGGTTTGATAAAACAACGTCCAGGTCTGGCCGTTGTCGTCTGAAACCTCCATGACCTGGTCAAGCCCGTTTTTGGTGATATTGGAATATTTCAATCGCCCAAGCTGAACTCGATTATTTGCCGGATTGCGGAAATTCCCGGTGAGTATCATTTCTCCACGTTCAAACTTTCCAGTGAGTTGCAAAAATAACCCGTTACTATCGGCATAGGTTTGGGTCCAGGTTTGGTTGACTTTGTCATACACATTGATGCTTGATCCGCCGCTTGACCCATCTGGCGCCGCCCAGGTTTCCATCAGCGCCGTGCCACCCGCAACGATTTTGACCGTGTCGGTAAAGGGAAGTGTCCCAGGTCCAGTTACCCGCCATTTCCCAACCCAAAAATCAAACTCACGAGCTTCGGGCGGAATGACATTATAAACAACCGGTTTGGCTTTGGGTTGAGCCTTTTTTTCTTGAAGAGCAACGGCTGGACTGGCCCACAGTAGACACACCCCAACCAGGAACAGAATTGATATAAACGATTTTCTCATGGTGGAAAAACTCCTCGCACGCAGTATTACTTCTTTTGAGATGAAGCGGCCTGGATTGACCTGGTTGGGTCAGAATGCCCAACCACAATCGCCATCACGGCTACGATCATCGCGAGCAACGACTGTAGCGCAAAACGTTGACGACTCAAGAGTTCGGTCATCCTCTGATTGAGAGAACTCAAATGAAACACCCGAATAGCTGGTTGAGGTTCACTCCGCTGGTCGAGCATCGGCAGCGGTGTCCCCTTACGGTTCAGAACCAGAAATGTCAGGATGGGAGGTGGAAATTGGACAATCGGACAATAGACTTCCGGCAAAACTTGATCATCTGTGCCAGGAAGCAAGGTATTTTCAACCACTCCGATAATTGTCCGCCAGCCCCGAGGATCACCAGGGTTTAAATTGAGCCGGTGACCAAGTGGATTCTCACCCGGCCAGTAGGCATCGGCAACCGCACGATTGATAATCACGACCCGTTCTGAATTGGATCGGTCTTCGGCTGTAAAATCCCGTCCAAGCAGAATCCGGGACTGAAAGGCGGCAAAATAGCCGGGGCTGACGGCGCTCACACCATGGGTTGGAAATTTCCCGGTGCGTTCAGGACGGTATCCTTCGATCTCAATTGACCAGTCAGCCTTTCGGGGACCGAACGGGAACCGACTGGAAGCACAGACAGCCGTCACACCATCGAGGGATCGAATTCGCTGAGTGGTCTCATTCAGAAATTGCTCGACCACAGCCGGGTCTTTTGGATTTACTCCGGGTAATCGAACTTGAAACGTGAACCAGTCGCGGACGTCGTGCCCTCCAACTTTCTGATGTTTTTCAAGCGTTATCTGATACATTCCTGCAACCACAGCCAGACCCAGAAAAAGGGTTACTGCCACCGACTGAAACGCCCGTTTTGGCCAGGTTGGAGAAATAATTTCTGCTGACACCAGGGATTGGCTGGCCCGAAAGCTCCGGATGATCACCATCAGCATCAGCACAACACAGGTAGTTGCCCACACCCATCCATCAAGTCGGGCTGGTTCAACCTGGAGAACTGGCTGCAAAAACACGTGATTGACCAGCTTCAAATACCATATTCCAGCCAGACCACCGCCGATCATCCCCAGAGTGATCAGCCCCCAGCCTTCTCCGAGACTCCACCGAAAACGTTGACGTGAGTTGGTCGCAAAATCAGTCTCAACCGGTTGCCGACCCTCGGTTCGAATGGTGGCCCACACCGCCAGACCAAAGACACCCACCGTTCCGGCAAACAGCCACAGAATGGTTGTGTACCAGTCACCCAACCACCACTGGCGCACGCTCTTGACCGTCATTCCCCACACTGGCCACTGCACGTCGGTCACTGGCGGCGTTGGCTTTAGCTTCCGAGCCAGCATGTCGAGTTCCTGTTGCACCTCGTTGACGGTCATTCCAGGTTGGAGTCGCCCAAAAACAGTGAGAAATCGGGTGTCCCGCTCAGTCTGGCTTCCCAAATTGGCCGGAGATGTCAATTGGATCCACACATTGATCTGGCCTGGGAGATCAAACCCGGCGGGCATCACGCCCTGAATTTGATAGGGCTTCTGATCAACTTCAATCTGGGTTCCAAGAATATCCGGCGTTGCGTCAAAATACTGTTTCCAAAACCGGTGACTGATCACAACACCTGGCAGTGATTGAGATGAATTGGGTTCCGCTGGCCAGTGGCAGGTTCCCAATGCGGCCCCGCCTGACGTGAGTGATAAAAATCCATCCGAGACCCGGCCTAGCTTCACGGCCACTGAGGTGTGTGTGAATGAAACATTCGCCAGCGAAGGGTGGAGGGCTTCGATTGCCTGCAGCGATGTCACACTGTGTTGCAGGTCATAAAATTCAGAAACTGAAAACGGAAGCTTTTTGGATTCGATGACCGAACAGGTGTTGTTGACAACCACCAGACTGTCCACCTGGGCCATGGGCAATGGCAACCAGAAGCCCGCACCAACCACAGCCAGCCCAACCATCAAGCAACTGATCCCGGCGGAAAGCATTCCGCTTGATACCAGAGCCGTTCGCGGATACCGAATAACCGCCGCCATGCCCTGGGCGAAATCTCCGACCCACTCAACCAAACCACTGGATTCAGCTCTCAAAACCAACGCATCAACCACCGCTCCACTGCAGTAATTCAATGCCTTGAAATGCCTTTTTCGATTGAAGCGGTGCCGCTGGTGCAATTGCCTCCAGTGAAAAATAATTTCGGCCTGCCACTCCTGCTTCCAATCGGTTCGCTGACATCGAGGCACCACCACCGCAATAGTCGAAATCAACGACAAGAGCAACTGGAGTTTGAATTCCGATGGTGAATCCAGTTTCAGCATACCGATTACCCCTGGGAAGGTCGCTCTTTCCGCGGCAGATTTGGAATCATGGTTTCAAGTAATCGAAACCGTTTGACCGCCTCAGCTAATGACTGTTCACCGGTTGGGGTCACTCCATAATACTTTCGAGGCGGACGAAGCTCCTGCTGGGCAATCTCGGCGGCTTCCCACTGAGAAGCAATCAACCCGGATTGTTCGAGGCGACGCAAGGCTGGATAGACAGTGCCACTGGGTAATCCCGTGACATCCATAATATCAAAGCCGTATTGGTACCCATTGACGATAACCTGGAGAATCAAGGCCGAAGGATAGGTCAGATTGACTTTTGCAGGCACAACTGAAGTCCTCAATTGATATATGTACTATTCTACCTATGTAGATCTCTACCTATATAAAGTATCCTGGTTCAGACTGTCAAGCATTTCATTCGAAATGATCAACCCTTGGTCCGAACCGACGTCCCAAAGAATCTGGCGTGAAGGCCAGGCTTCGTTGCCTTTTTTGAGGTTCGTCCCCAGTACTCAAGATAATCAGGCTTGTGACATGACCCAACCAAAGGCATAATGACGGCGCTTTTCACCTCAATTTGCTTTCCTCACATCTTTCAACCTGTTTTTTCACTGCCGAACTGGAAGGAGTGCGCCGGTTATGCTGTGGTGGACGCTTCAAGAACTGAAGTCAAACAACATCGAAACCCGCTTACGAGCCGCTCGCAAGTTAGGTGAATCGAAAGACCAGCGCGCGATTGAAGCCTTGATTCTGGCGTTGAAAGACCGGGAATTTATGGTTCGCAACGCCGCCGAAGAAGCACTCAGTAAAATTGATCCGAACTGGTTGCGGTCATCAACCGCCCGTTCGACCGTACCGGCCTTTATTGCGGCGCTCAATGAACAGGATCGTGAAGTTCGCAAATCGGCGGCCTATGTGCTCGGAATCATTTGCGACCTGAAGGCTTCGGATGCGTTGATTACCAAACTGGCCGACCATGATCGGGATGTCCGTAAAGCAGCGGCTGAATCGCTGGGCATGATGCGCAGCAAAAAAGCCGTCCCGGCGCTGGTGTCAGTCCTGGGCGACAGCGACAGCGATGTGCGCAAAAGCGCAACCTACGCGTTGTGGAACATCGGTGACGAACGGGCTATTCAGCCGCTGGTCGGCGAACTCAATGACCCAAACCGCGCCGTCCGTGAAGCCGCCGCCGAAGCCCTCCAGGCACTTGGCTGGCGAGCCCAAACGACTCAGGAAAAAGCCTATCTCGCCGTTGCGGTTCACAACTGGGATCTGGCTTCGCAGCTTGGTAAAGATGCGTTTGATGTCCTGGTGGCAACGCTCAAAGACCACGATAAGGAAATTCAACAGGGTGCGATCGAAGCCCTTGGAAAAATCGGTGATCCTGCCGCACTTGAACCGCTCTTTGAAATGCTCAAACATTGGGAACCCGATGTCAGACGGGCAGCACTCCGGGCCCTGAGCATCATCCATGACCCCCGAGCGGTTGATACCATTCTGGTTTTATTGGATGACAAAGATGGCGAGGTTCGAAAAATGGCGGCCAAAGCACTTGGGGAATTCAAACAACCCCAATCGGTGTTGCCATTGCTCGCCAAACTCAAAGATACGGAAAGCGGTGTTCGGCAAACAACCGCCGAAGCGCTTGGCAAACTGGGCGACCCACAAGCGATTGACTACCTGGTGAACGGCCTGGTTGATGAAGACAGCGAAGTCCGTGAAGCATCCGCCTGGGCACTCTCGACCCTGCGCTGGATCCCCCCTGATGAAACCCAGTTTATTCGATGTGCGATTGCCCTGCGAAACTGGGATGAATTGGTCAATGTTGGGGCCGCCGCCATTCCATTTCTCATCGAAGCCCTCAACGACAAACATAATTATGTTCGCGTAGCCGCAGCCTATGCCCTTGGTCAGATTAAAGACCCGGCGGCAGCCGAACAATTGCTCAATTTATTAAGGCACCGCAACGCCGAAGTCCGAGGCGTTGTGGCTGAGGCTCTCGGGTCACTCGGAGACGTTCGGGCGGTTCGACCACTCCTGCGCCTGACGGAAGATTCGGATATTGCCAGTCGGGTGATTGGTGCGTTACGGCAGCTCCTGGAGCAAAGCGCGCCTCAGTTTTCAATTGATGAGTTACGAGCGGTGATTCGTCTGGATAATGTCCAGCAGGTCCGGCTTGAAACTGACCGCCAGTTGGAAACTTATAAAAGCTGGAATACCAAACAACTGGTCAATTGTGGATACATCCGCCAACTGGCTCAGGAAGAATTGTCCCGCCGAGGACTCACCATTTGAAGAGTAGCGAAAGAGCGAGTAGCGAGAAAGAGCGAGTAGCGAGATAGCGAGTAGCGAGTAGTCTAGGAGCCAAAGCACTATTCACTCTTCACTCTTCACTCTTCACTCTTCACTATCTCGCTATTTCACTCATCCTATAAGGAAAGGAACGCTCTGGTTATGCCATACAGCGTAAATGGGGTAGGTACCGGGTTAATTAAAGCATCAAAAGAACGCAATATTGATGGCTGCATTCAATATGATGCTATCGAAGCCTTCATGCTGTTCTATATTCCAATCATTCCCTATAAGGCCATCCATGTGTTGGCCATCTGGCAAGCAGGGTATGAACAAGAAAAATACCAATCCATCAAATTGAAATCTTCCTCTCGGCTGGTTGCTAAAGGAATGTTAAATGGCTGGGGGAATGTGCTGTTGATCTTTGGTGGTGGGGCTTTTTTGTTTTTTAGTTTTGTGACCCTCACCATGAGCCGTCCATCAAATATAAAAGATTATATGTTTTTGAGCGGTATGATGGGCCTGTTTCTGATTGGTGTTTTTTGCAAAGCCGCCTGGTATCTTTTGAATGACACTGATGAACGGATCAAGAACATCATTGGACCTCATGATCTTGGGACGTCTGACCCGTTTGACTGGCCAGATGAAATTGCCCAATCCGTCATCAAGCATTTGGTGGCTGGAGCCAATGGCCAAACCCTGGTCGAAATTGCCAATCAGGCACTGGCTGAGCAAAACCGGGCCAAAGCAATGTTCTGTGTTCGACTGGCCATGCGAGGTGGCCAAAATCCGGCAGCTCAAAAGCTGTTTGATCAAATGATGGCGTCTGTGTGAAAAATCGGCTTCTGGCTGATCTTCAGTTGGTTTGGGTTCCTTAGCCCCAAATCAGAGTCCTCAAACCTGCGTCCTCAATTCGCTTCTTTCTGATTTTCTTATGGTGATTTCTGACAATTTCAAAGCTTTGGCAAAGCTGTATTACAACCCGATCCGGGCCATGAATGACATCATTGACCACGGCAGCCTGCTTTTTGCGATGACCGTGGCGGCGGTGGCAACAGTTGTCTTTTATCTGGCCCTGGCGATTCCGATGTTGACCGTGGTGGGAAATCTCTGGTTTGTTGGATCATCGTTGCTCCCCTCAACTCACCAGGTCGCCCCGGCCCAAGCCGACGCCCCTGCCAGTACCACAGGAGATGAAACCGAGGAAGATGTCCCCCCTCTCAGCCGTGGCTTTACACCAACCCGGATGCTCTATTTGTTTTATGCCTTTTTAAGTTCACCAATGTCGGTTTTGTCCTGGGTGGCGGCCTTGACCCTGCTCTATGTGCCGGCCTCGATCATAGTTGGATCGTGGTTTATTCCCACGGCTCGGGTTGGGATCTTTTTTCAGCAGCACTATGGGTCGCTGCTGGCCTGTACCTGCATGGCCTGGGCGGCGGCATTTCTGCCTGGGGCGCTGTTGCTTCTGGTGGGGCCAGTTGGAAAATTGTTCCTGGCCCCGTTTGTGGTCAGCCTTGGAACGCTGTATTTTGCGATTTTGATGGTCTGTGCCCTGCGGGTAAACCTTGGGTCTGAATATCAGGGCGCGATTGTGACGGTTCTGCTGTCGTGGGTTTCCCTTTTGCTGGCGCCAATTTTTTCAAGCTGCCTTTCGTATGTGATGCTTCCCTGGATCGCTTTTTACCTCTATGGGTACATCCGCGGTGAAGCCAACTTTGTTTCGACTGCGTTTAGCGGACAGCAAAGTTTTCGCCGATATCTGGAAGCTTCGACCATTAACCCACGGGATGCGGAAGCACACTATCAGCTTGGCTTGATCCATCAAAAACGGCGTCAGTACAGCGATGCGATTGACCGGTTCAACCGCTCTGTCGAGATTGACCCGAACGAAATTGACGCCCATTACCAGCTTGGCCGGATCGCCCGTGAACAAAAACGTTTTCAGGATGCCATCTCCCATTTTGATGCGGTGGTAACTCGCGATGAAAAACATTGCCGGTATGAAATCTGGCGTGAAATCGGCGCCACCTATTTTGAAGCCGGAATGTGTGAAGATGCCCGGCCTTTTCTTGAACGGTATGTGCAACAGCGGGAGTTTGATCCTGAGGGACTGTATTTTCTGGGTGCTAGCTACGCCGGGTTAGGCTTACGTGAACAAGCCCGTCAGGCACTGGAACAATGCCTCGAAGCTGTCCGAACCACTCCTCACTATCGGCGCGGCGAAGTTCGTCAATTTCAGAAACTGGCGAATGAAAAACTGGCTGGCTTGGCCTGACCCCAGTTCGAAATTGAGTTCCACACTGAAAAGGGAAAGGGAGGTGATTTGGTAAATCACCTCCCTTTCCCTTGTTTATACCACTTTGCAATGAAGGCAGTGTATTACGCGGAGGCTAGATCATTGAAATCATTGTATTTCCCTCAGCTCTTAGCCCTGTACCCTCAGCCCAAAACGATTTTATTTTGCACTTTGAACCCGCTTTACCCAGCCATCCCGTGAATTTTTCCAATCTGGCTGGAACATATCCGGCTTGACGCTCCCTGAAAATTCAACCATCAGTTTGGCCAGTTCTGGGTTTGTCGTGACAGCTTTGACTTCGCTGATCCATCCGGGCCGACGGCTTTTCCATTTGGGATCATTGCCGGTTTCTTTCACAAATGAATCCAATTCAATCAATAATTCGGCAATCTTCGTGGTGTCCCACTGGGTCTGGCATTGTCTGAGCCAGATTCCGCGCCGGCTTGCCCATTTTTCATTCAGGGCTTCTGGTTTGATGTTGCCGGGTAATTCCATTAAGAAAAAGCCGAGCATGTTGATTGAACTTCGTTTTTCTCGCTGCTGGTTTTGGGCTGATTTGGCCTCCACAGTCAATGTCGTGAGGCCGATTGGAGCAATCATCAGAATGGCCGCCATTACCAAAACTAACTTCCGAAACAGTTGATTCATATTTGAGTCCCTCGCAAATTTGCTCTTAGAAATAAATTAAAATGCTGAATTTCCTTTTTCCAGGTGTCACCACGTAACTGAGTGATTCCATGGTGAAGCTGGTTGGGAAAAGAAATTTTCAATGATACAAGTCTTTTGAAATTGCTCAAGGTGGATTTGAAATGAACAACCACGCTGGCTTAATTGGGAAGCTACCCGGACAGATGCCACCTGAACCGGGTAAGGTTTGCTGAAGCCAATTTCCTCCCCCTTGTTGGATTATAGCCAACCTTAACTCTCCGGGTCGGATTGCGTTCCATTTTCTTCTACTGGTTTCCGGAAATTCAGGTGGGATGGGTTTAATTCCCAGGCAAGAATCTCATCTATTTTTTCCTATGTAAAACTATTTATATCAAGAATTTACACTGATTGTCCCACCTCGTCTCGCCACTTTGGAATCCGATTATTTACAAAGGATACATCATTGCAACGCCAAAGAATTTATCCATAAAAACTTTTTAACGCAGTTATCTTTTAACGCAATCAAGTTTTTAAATTTTACTTCACGATTGATGTCCAGCAACCAGTTCCAGGCAAGTCTGTGAAAATGACCTATACAACCAAGTCAGGGTTCAAATATTCTCACCCTTTTGGCTGTCATATCTGTCTTTGAGGGTTTGTTTCTGGCGGTGACCAAATTTTACACCTATGGTTACGGTCCAGGAGAGACCCACTCACACACCTGACTTTTCAAACCAGAGTCGAGGCTCAACGGCCCTCAATCCCTCTTGCGGAAGAACCTCCTGCTCTTTTTGAAAGTCAAAACAATAAGAAACGATTCAGAAAGTGGACATTCGGTATGCACATGGCGATTCGAGCTTTTATTGGAGCAATGCTGATCTTCGCGCTCGTCAGTGGACAAGCCGTAGCCAACTGGCAAGCGGCGAAAATTAAAGGACTTGTCAATGGAATTCAGGCAGATGGGTCGAAATTACCGCTTGCGGGAGCCGTTGTAACGTTGCGTGGTACGGCGCTGACAACGAAAGACCCGGTCACGGTCACAACTGATGAAGAGGGCCGCTATACGTTATTTGATCTCTTACCCGGTGATTATCAACTCACGATTGAAGTGCCAGGGTTTGAAAGCTATAGCAAGAGCTATAAAATCGTTTCGGGCGCCGTTTCAGCCATCACGGTTGATTTAAGAATCAAAGAAACTAAAGAAGCCGTCGTTGAAATCAAGGCCAACCCAAATGAAATTGATAAAACTGAGACCTCGGTTGTTTCCCAAATCCAGGAAAAGACACTGCGCAACGCACCACTCGTCAACGAGACATTTCAGGATGCACTGCCGCTGGTGCCAGGCGTTGTCCGTGGGCCTGATGGACTCTTAAACATTAAGGGCGCCCGCGCCAGTCAATCCGGTTTGCTGGTCAATAGTGCCAACGTCACGGATCCGGTCACCGGAAACTACGCCATCAGCCTTCCTATCGAAGCAATTGAAACGGTTTCGGTGCTCTCAAGCCCCTACTCAGCGGAATTTGGAAAATTCAGCGGCGCGGTGACCACCATCGGCACCCGTGCTGGGGGCAATACGTGGCGATTCTTGTTTACCAACTTTATTCCCCGGATGCGCCGTCGCACAGACCCAGACACCGGTAAAAGCAAGCTGGTTGGACTTGAATCCATTACGCCCCGCCTGATTTTTATGGGGCCGATCATCAAAGACAAACTGACGATTTCACAATCCTTTCAGTATCAGTTTGTCCGCAATATCGTTCCGTCGCTTCCAAATTTGAAAAACGATGTCCAGTACGAGTCATTCGACTCATTCACGCAACTTGACTGGAACATCAATGGACGAAACCACTTAACTGGTGTTTTGTCGCTTTATCCACAAAACTTGCAGTCAGTCAATCTCAACACCTTTAACCCCATTGAAGTCTCGGCCAACTTTCGCCAGCGCGGCTTTTTTGCTTCAGCCGCCGAGCGGGCCGTCTTTACCAATGGCTCATTGCTTGAAACCACATTTGCCGCCAAACGGTTCAATGCGTTTGTGTTTCCTCAAGGAGACACGCCGATGACTGTTGCGCCAGCCGTCAACAGTGGGAATTTCTTTAACCGTCAGGATCGGTTTTCGACCCGGTACGACGGACAGTCAATCTACAACTTTGCACCGGTTGACGCGAAAGGGGATCACCTGCTCAAAGTCGGCACCACGCTGAGCTACACAACCTTTGACGGACGTGAGCGCAACAACCGAATTGATGTGGTCAGGCAAGACGGCACACTGAGCCAGCGGATTGACTTCGTCGGTGATGGCCAGTTTGAACGCAACGTCGGCGAAGTCTCTGTTTTTGTTCAGGATAAATACACAGTTCGGCCAAATGTTGTGCTTGATTTGGGGTTGCGCTATGACCGAAACGGCCTCTCAAACCAAAACAATTTTGCCCCGCGCTTTGGGTTTGTAATTGTGCCATTTTCAGGCGGAAGAACTGTCGTTCGCGGCGGAATTGGCGTGTTTTATGACAAAGTGCCACTAGGCATCGGTGTCTTTGATCGGTTTCAAAGCCGTCGGGTCACAGCCTTCCAGTCAGACGGCATCACACCGGTTGGTCCGGCTGAAACACTGCGCAACGTGTTTGCCGGCGAATTGCGGACGCCCTACAGCGTGTCAGGCACCTTCGAAATTGACCATCAACTCTTCAAGCGCTTTTTCCTGCGCTTTGGATACCAGAAGCGCGAAGGGAAAAACGAATTTCTGGTCAACCCTGCGACGGACCCGCTTCAAGGCCCGGTGCTGGTGATGTCCAATGGCGCCACGTCCAGTTATCGGGAATATCAGGTTACCACGCGCTACCGATTGAATGACGTAAGCGACATTTCGTTTTCTTATGTCCGATCAAAAACCACTGGCGATTTAAATGATTTCAACACCTACTTTGGAAACTTCCGGGCGCCGATTATCCGCGACAACCAGCGCTCTCGTCAGCCATTTGACACGCCGAATCGCTTTCTCACGGTCGGCAATTTCGAGTTGCCCTTTGGCATTGTGGCCTCACCGGTACTGGACATTCACACCGGGTTTCCCTTCTCACGGGTGGATAATGACCAGAATTTTGTTGGCATCCGCAACCCAAATGACCAGCGGTTTCTTCGGTTTTTAGCGCTTGATTTGCAGGTAACCAAGAAAATCGCCATTCCTTTCCGAGGCAAAAAACTGATTACTCGAATTGGTGTCAAAATCTTTAATCTGACCAATCACTTCAATCCTCGTGATGTGCAGGCCAATATTGGAAGCCCAATGTTCGGAGAGTTTTACAATAGCATTGGACGCACCTTCCGCGGCAAATTCGAGTTTGATTTTTAAAAGAAGGTCAGTCGTCAGTCGTCAGTCGTCAGTCGTCAGTCGTCAGTCGTCAGTCGTCAGTCGTCGAGTGTTAGGATTTTGAAGCGCCTGTCAAGTGTATTTGGTTCTTTTTGAGTCATTTGCAAAGAGTTCTTTTCAAGGTCTGTGCAAACTGAAATACCTGGGTTTGGTCTACTGACTACTGATACCATTTTGGAATGAAGCTATCGTATTAGGGAACAGTCAAGTAATTCAATCAATTGAATTTAGTGAACTACTGACTACGATCTACTGACTACAAACTGGTATGACTACTGACTTCCCAAAATTCCAAACCAAATCAGCACAAAAAGGCTCTAACAAACCACAAGTTCAAATCATTCCCTTGACCAATACCTGGTTTGCCAATCGTTACGTGTACAATCGAACTCAATCAATCCCAGACATCTTGATCATCACCTAAGGAAAACTCTCATGTCACAGAGTTTTAAGCATTTGCGGATGGGTTTCACATTTTACTTTTGTTTTTGTCTCCTGACAGGTTTAGGCGTCTTCGGAAAGCCAGTTGCCGTTCTGGCACGCCAGGGAAACGCTCTGGCGCCTCCTTCTGGGTTAACGGCACGTCAGACCGGAAGCCAGGTTGTTTTAAACTGGCAACCCCCCGATTTAAGCCGCTTTTCAACCGAACTTGCAACCCTTCGGCAAGCACCAGTTGCGGAAACTGAGCCAAATAACAGCCAGACCCAGGCCCAATCAGTATCATTGAATTCGATTGTCAGCGGCAGGGCCGAAACATCTGATACCGGTCAGTATGTCCTGGCACTGGCTGATGGTTCCAGCGATGATTTCGAAGATGTCTTCAAGTTTACTTTGACCGAGGCCAAACAGGTCTCGATCAAACTTGAATACACTGAAGAAGATGCTGATCTTGACGTGTGGCTCCTGGCCAATGATGCCCGGTTGACGATTCTGGATGACGACGGAGCGACCCAGGATAACCCGGAGCTGACACTGGTTGATCTTGATCCGGGAACGTACTTGATTGCCGTTTCGACCTTTGAGCCCGGCCCACCAACTCCGGCTGAAAATTCAGACTACCAGTTGACAATTTCAACCTCTGACTCTGGAACACCCCAACTTGACAGCTTCAATATCTACCGCGCTGAAAGCACCACCGTCCCGTTGACCCGTGAATTTCTGGTTGGGAATGTCCTGGCTGACACAACTCAGTTTATTGATACGCCACAGGGTGGAGATGGCCGAACCTCCTATAGCTACGTTGTAACGGCTCTCTATGACACAGGTGAAAGCGCGGCTTCAAACACAGTATCTATTGCGTTTAGCACTGATCGTACAACACCTACAGTTCGGGTTTCGTCACCAAATGGAGGTGAAACAGCCTCCGCTGGAAGCCCCCTCAATATCACCTGGACAGCCACCGACGACATTGGCGTTACCAGCCAGGAAATATCCCTTTCAACCGACGGCGGCACCACTTTTCCAACCTCAGTGGCAACAGGACTTTCTGGAAATACCAGTATCTTTACCTTTCCAATTCCCACCACTTTGCGTTCGACTTCGGCCCGGATCCGGGTTGTGGCCCGTGATGCGGCTGGAAACGAAGGCTCTGACACCAGCGATGCCAGTTTCACCATTGGCGGAGCAGATGCCATGCCGCCAACGGTGCGGCTCATTTCACCTAATTCCAAATCAGACAAGTTAAGAGCCGGCCAATCCTTCCTCGTTCAATGGCAATCGTCTGACAATAGTGCACTTGCCAGCCATGACTTACTGCTCTCGACAGATGGCGGTGCCACCTTTGCAACCACCATCGCCACTGGTCTTCCAGGGTCAGCCCAAAGTTTTTCATTTGCGGTCAGCGCGACCCAACCCAAATCCAAAACGGCTCGCATTCGAGTGATTGCCCGTGATGCGGCTGGAAACGCGGCTCAGGATGACAGCGACGAAAACTTCAAGATCAAGAAAGCGAAGTAGCGCAGGAAAGCGAGTAGCGAGTGGCGAGTAGCGAATAGTCAATCAATTCAACATTATCGTCAGTCAAATCCTTGAGCTTAAGTACCTTACCGAAAATTTCCAGACATTTTGAACCACGAAACACACGAAATACACGAAAAGAATCAAATACTTACCAAATCCAATATCTCAGGAAATTTATGACAAGGTACTTACTTCGCATGAATTTCTCAAAGCATGAGGATCTTTTTCTGACTACTCGCTACTCGCTACTCACCACTCGCTACTCTTGCTATCTCGCTCGGCTGGATTGACTCCTCGCTCCTCGCTCCTCACCACTCGCTCCCTTTGTTGCCTGCCCCAAACCGTCCTCGCTATTCCTCAATTCAAAAAACTGATATATAAACCGGCTCTTTCGGCTTTGGTGTTTTGAACACTCAAGGCTTGCTGGTCATCATCATTTTTATTGAGGAATTTTTTATGTCTTTTGTGTATGGAGTTTTGGGCGCTGGTCGCCAGGGCACAGCGTCAGGGTATGATATTGCACGGTTTGGCGATGCCGAAGCCGTGATTATGGCTGATTCCAATGGAAGAGTGGCTGAAGAAAGCGCTGCCCGAATCAACCGCCTTGTGGGCAAAGAAATTGCCCGTGGCGTGGAACTCAATGCCAAAGATCCAGCCGCGGTGGCCGCTTATTTTGAGCCGCTGGATTCTTGTGTCAGCGCGATTCCTTATTTTCTCAACTTTGAAGCCACCAAAGCTGCCATTGCTGCCAGATGCCATTTTTGCGATATGGGCGGCAATACGGGCGTGGTGATGCAGCAACTTGGGTTGCACGAAGACGCCGCTCAGGCCGGCGTTTCAGTGGTTCCGGATTGCGGTGTCGGCCCGGGAATGATTTCCAATCTGGCCGTCTACCTCGCCGAACAGTTTGAAGTGGCCGAAGATATCCTCATTTATGACGGCGGATTGCTCCAGCAGCCCCGACCTCCGTTTAACTTCGCGTTGTTCTTTAACATTGAAGGATTGACCAACGAATACTGGGGAGATGCGCTGTACCTGGTTGATGGCAAGGTTAAACCAACGGCCTGTTTTGCTGATGATGAATATGAACTGATTGAAATTCCGGGCCTTGGGACCTTTGAAGCTTTTGTAACTTCAGGCGGCCTTTCGACAATGGTTCCAACCTATGAGGGAAAACTCAAAACCCTGAAAAATAAAACGTTACGCTATCCTGGGCATGTGGCACTGTTTAAAGGACTACGTGACATTGGGTTGTTTAATCTGGATCCGATTGATGTTGGTGGTGTGTCGGTTGTACCGCGTCAGGTGCTCCATACACTTCTGGATCCGAAGATTGCCCCTCTTCCTGAAGACAAAGATATGATGGTCATTCATATCGTTGGCCGGGGTCAAAAAGGTAGCGCCCAGGCTGAAATCCATCTGGATATTGTTGACCGACTTGAGGAAACCACCGGCTTTTATGCCATGGAACGCATGACCGGATTCCACGCTGCCATCGTGGCGCAAATGATGGCACGCGGAGAAGTCGCCCAGGGTGCCGTTTCCCTGGAAAAAGCAGTCAACGCCACTCGAATGGTTGAAGAAATGGCCAAACGCGACATGACCGTCACCCTCACTCAGGTGAAATAAGATCGGAAGAATGAAGAACAAGTGGTTAGTGATTAGTGATTAGTGGTTAGAAATCAATACTTTCAACGAAGAACCAAGAACCAAAAACTAATCACTAACCCCTAACCCCTAACCCCTAACCCCTTTCTTCATCCAGTTTTATCTCAATTGGTTCCAAAGCTTTATGAATTTTTTAAGTGAATTTTCGACCGGGCGTTTTGAGCGTGCGCATCAGCGGATTGCATCTTTTGTCAGGCATACCCCGCTCTTACCTGCGCCGTTGCTGCAAGAGAATGTTCCAGGCAATCTGATTTTGAAACTTGAGAACCTGCAAATCAGTGGATCATTCAAAATTCGAGGTGTTTTCAATACACTGCTTCAGTTGAGCGAGTCTGAACGGCAACGCGGTGTCATCACGGCTTCAGGTGGAAATCATGGTGTGGCGCTTGCGATTGGGGCTCACAAACTTGGGATTCGCTGCCTGGTGTACCTTCCAGCAACTGCCGATGATGATCGGGTCAAGCGGGTTGAACGATGGGGTGCCAGGGTGATCAAACATGGCCTTGCCTGGGACGACGCCAATGTCCAGGCGCTGGTTCACGCCGAACAGGAAAACATGACCTATGTTCACCCGTTTGATGCCATTCAGACGATTGAAGGCCAGGGCACGCTTGGACTTGAGCTTCTGGATGATGTTCCGGATGTTGATTGTGTGCTGGTGGCAATTGGCGGAGGCGGGTTGATTTCTGGTGTGTCAACCGCCATCAAGTTGAAAAAACCTGAGGTTCAGATCATCGGGGTGGAACCGGTCGGAGCGCCTTCGATGTTGGAAAGTATGAAAAATGGAGCGGTGAGGAAATTATCGGAAGTACGTACCGTGGCTACCACTCTTGCGCCGAGAAGCGTCAGCGAACGAACTTTAGCACTCTCTCAACACTTTGTAAATCAAATAGTTCTGGTCACCGATGACCAGATGCTGGATGCAATGCGCTGGCTCTGGGTTGAATGCAACCAGCTTGTGGAACCGGCTGGGGCCGCTGTCATGGCAGCCATTTTTTCCGGTGACTTCCCGGTTGACCGCTTCAAAAAACCAGTCGCGTTGATTTGCGGCGGCAATGCTGACGCAGAATCAGTCTTTACCACGTATTCGTCCTCGTTTTCACCACAGAGGACGCAGAGGAACACAGAGGCAGAATGATCTTCTGGATTTCTCTGCGATCCTCTGTGTCCTCTGTGGTTCAAAGTGAATTTAGGAGTTCTTTTACAAGGGAAGTCGAATCGTAAAGCACGTTCCCACACCTGCCTGGCTCTGGCAGGTAATCGTCCCCCCGTGGGCTTCGATAATCCGCCGGCAAATATCCAGACCCAATCCTGTCCCTTCGTCCCCTTTGGTGGTAAAGAACGGCTCCCAAATTCGTTGCAAGTTCTCGGCTGGAATCCCACATCCGTTATCGGCGACATGAATTGCAACGGTGGGGCCTTCGACCACGAGGCGAACTATGACTTGACCAGCGTCCTCTTTGGTTGCTTCGACGGCGTTGCGAACCAGGTTCATCAGTACCTGTTCCACTTTTTCTTCATTAAAGACAAGTTCTGGAGATTCAGTAAATTGAAAATGGAGTGAGCGCCGTTTGACGCCGTGATCTAATCGCAAAAATGAAATCGTGCGTTCGATGGTCGGCACAATCGGGCGACGAATCTTTTCAAAATCCATCGGTCGGTTTTTGGCATAGGCGCGGATTTCTTCGACCAACGCCAGGGCCCGTTCCTGACCAAGCAACACCATATCGGTAAACTGCTTTACCTCTGGGTCATTGCCATATTTGATTTCCAAAATTTCCGCGCCACTCAGGAGCGCCAGCCGATTGCGAAGCTCATGGGAAATGGACGAGGCGAGTTTTCCAATTGCCGCCATGCGTTCCGATTTGACGAGTTGCTCTTGAGTTGCGCGTAACTCATTGATCAGGCTGAGGTTTTCCATTACCAGGCCGACTTCGCGCGCCGTTGCCATCAGAAATTCCAGGTCCTCGGAATCAAATAACGCCGCCTGAGTTCGACTGTAGAGGTAACACACACCCCAGACCCGGCTCTTGGAACTAATCGGTGCCGAAAGGACTGACCGAATATTTTGAATAATGATGCTTTCCCGCGCCGAAAACCGTTCATCGGCACTGGCGTCGCTGGCTAGAATTGCAACGTTTTCCAGAAATGTTTTTTCGACAATGGTTTTGCTGAAGGTGGTCAGTGCCCCAGTATTGCCTCGGTCCCGGTTGATAGCAGTTTCAAGCTGACCGCTGGCCGGATTGTAGATCAAAATTACACCGTGCTCGACCGGCAGGGCTTTAAAAATGCAGTCCAGCCACATCGAAACCAGTTCCATGGGGTCATGAACCGGTAGGATTTTATGTGTGATTTCATACAGCGAAGCCATGCGCTGGAGCGTCCGGGTTGAAACATACTGTGGTTGCAGCATCAACTCGGTATTGAGAAATCGGGTTTGCCGGTCGGTGATGATCGTGGCGCCGGCCATTTCTGGAACCAACACCTTTTGGGCCCGAGTCGGAGCGGTCAGGATATTTGAAACCGACTGCCGACTGTCCTCAGCCTGGCTGACAACTGACGGAGAAGCCCAACTAAACACAATTCGAGCGGCGGTAATGTCACCCAAAATGATTTCATCACCAGTTGCCAGGGGTTTTTCGGTCACCATGGCGCCATTGATAAAGCTTCCTGACTTGCTTTCCTTGTCCCGAAAGAGAAAGCTGCCGTCAGCTAACCGGACAATTTCGGCATGGTTGCGCGAGATCAATAAATCTTTGATTTGCAAATCGTTATCTGGTCCACGTCCAATTGAAAAAACATCGCCAGTGATTTCTCTGGAGAGCGGCTGGTTATCCCTGGTAAACAATGTGATACACGGGGTCTGAGCGTTTGGCGAAGACATGGCGAAAAATGTGGGGGTTCCTTCGGATGAGATGTTGTCGTGAGTTGCTATTCTAAATCAGACAAGCATTTAAAAGAAACATTCCGTGAACGCAATTTCACCCGGTCGGCAGTTTGATTGAAAATCCCTGGTTGAAAAGCTGCTGGCTGACACTCTCCCTATGTTTTGGTTTTGAGACACCCCATTCCCATGACCGAACAATTTCCGGCCAGGGTGGCCTGGATTGGCTTCGGATTGCTTGCATCTACTGTGTAATACTAATCTGCAATGAAATCCTCGTGTGAGAGAACAGTCAAATAGTTCAATCAAACAAGCTTAGGGAGCGTTAAAAAATAAGTTCCTGGGGCGCGTTCTGCCACATCCAGGTTTTGGTCTTGCACCGCGAAGCGTTGCCGTTCGGATAGCCGGTCGGTTGGCCGCTTTGGGCCTACCACCGGATCCAAAGGCCACCCCTTGTGGCTCCCCGCTTCGCCCGCGCCCCGCAGGGGCGCGGGCGAAGCGGGGGAGCACTGGAGAGAACGAACCTGTTCC
>JACQXX010000126.1 GCA_016208495.1 Acidobacteriota bacterium
CCTCAACACTCAATTGAAACTCTCTGGCCTGCTGTTTCCAACTCAACCGCAGGTTCACTTGTGGTCTGTCGGCTGGAGGTGACAAACCAGCCTGACCGACAAAGATCGGGTCTACCTGGCCTGCTCGCCGGGAATTCCTGCCAAATTACACAGACAGGAATGAATTTTTATGGCTGAACAAAAGTGGTTGAACAACACCTCTGTAAAACTCTGCTTGTTTGTGATTGCTGGAGCGTTAACCTTCTGTTTGGTACCAATAACTCAAAAACTGCACAGTCTATACTCTCAATGTAATTTGAATGACTTACAAATTCAAAGAGCATTGAAACGACTCCAGGTTGATCAAATGAATTATTTGAATGGAAAAGGAAATGGGAAATTTTCTTCTCAGTTTATGGACTTGGTCCCCCCATCTCCTTCAGAAGATCATTTTTACTTTTCAAGGGTTTACACAACTATGAGTAAATCTCATTTCTGCGGTTATATACTTGGGCCAATGAAGCTAACTGAAAAAACTGATTCACAGCCTGCTACCTTTTCGGTAATTGCCTATCCTGCAAAACCAAGAGGGTTTTTAGGCACAAAATTTTTCCAGAGTGGTAGTGATTGTTATTATATTGACCAAACAGGAGTACTTCGTCACTCAGGATCGCCAACACTTCTTCCAGATGCAAATAGCCCACCAGTTGAATATCCAGATTTGTAAACTGTTTTCAATAGCCGATTTAAGCGTCAAAGCAGCTCTGGATCAATCCCCAATTCCTTGAGCTTGGCTGCTAGTTTTTCAGCTTTTTCAAGTGCAGCCTCTTTTTCTTGTCGTTCCAGGTCAGCGCGTTCCTTGCCGGTTTGGATCAGCTTGCCTTCCGCATCCGTCCACCGCAGCCAGGTATCCTGGCGGCCTTCATATTCTCCTTCCCACAGCGTCAATCCCAACTCCACCCCGGCCAGTTTCCAATCCTGCCGCTGGATGTATCTTCCCGCCTGTAACTCATACACCCGCAACACTTCATCACTGATTTGCTGCTTCGGGTCAAAGATGGCGTAGTAGTCCACTTTCATCCACGCATACTTGACCAGTTTGTCCCCACCTTCATTCCCCACCGTATTCGACACGATTTCAATCACCACTTCCGGCGGTTTCCCAAATTCCCAGATGAAATAGGACCGATGTTCCTTCTCCCACCATTCCGGGTCAATTTCCACATCCAGGCTCAGCATCATATCCGGCACGACGGGTGGTCTTTTGGTCATGTAAAACAGACCGACGTTGGCCGCCGCTAAAAACTTCCGCTCCGGGTTGGTTTCTTTCCACGAACTGTAAAGCGGTTCGACCAGCAGCCGCTGGTTCTTCTCTGATGGCAGGTTGTCCACTGGGGTATCGTCCTCCGTGATGATGTGACTGATGTCGGGTTGACACTCAATGGGCAGTTCCAGCCTGGCTTCAGGTGTTTCCGGCAGGGTCAGGGGATGTGCGGACATAGGTGTTCCTTCCTTTAATGGGCAATTGGCTGGGTTTCTCTGGCCACCATATCAAATACTTTTTTCTTGGTCAGCAAGGCGTCCAAAATATTCAGCAATGAATCCCGTTCACGTGGTTCCAAGGTGTTAATCAGTCGCACCCGTTCCGCCACGGCCTGGTCTTCCGCCTGGAGCGGTGCCATTTGTTCTTCCTGGTCGTTGAGCAGGTAATCCGCCGACACTTCAAATTCCTGAGTCAGTTTTTTAAGTAACTCAATCGACGGTTGAAAACGCCCGCCTTCCAGACGACAAACATGATTGGTATGCACGCCTAACCGTTTCGCCAGTTCAGCCTGCGCCCAGCCACGTAGTTTTCGGTGATGCTTGATTTTTTCTGGGAGCGTCATGGAATCACTCTGTTTGGTAATTTCATAAAGTCCTTGAATCATAAGCATTTACCATGAAAAACGCAAGATTTTAAGATATGAGTGAAGAATTTTCTTGACTGATTATGATGTATTTGGTAGATCATATCACGCAATTTGTCAATATTAAATCACTCTATACATCATAAAGCAATCAGCAGGGAGGGTTTGAAAGATGCCACACTTTAGTGAAAGCGAAATAGAAGAGGTAAAGCGGTTAAACCGGTTGGAGGACCTGGTCCGCGCTTCGGGGTGTGAGTTGAAGAAGCACGGAGTGAACAAGCTGGTGACGCTGTGCATGTTCCACAAAGAAAACACGCCATCGCTGGTAATCGACCGGGTGCGGAACACGTTCAAGTGCTTCGGGTGTGGGAAGGGAGGGGATGTGATTGCGTGGGTGATGGAGACGGAGGGGCGGGACTTTGTCGCAGCCGTGGAGAAGTTAGGGGGTAGGGGACAGGGGATAGGGGATAGGGAACAAGGCCGAAACCAGGCTGAAAAGCAGTTCAGGCTGGTCAGGCGGGGACTCCTGCCCAAAGACGCAACTGAAGAATTTCTTCAGTCTCCAGGCTCAATTCTGAAGTTCTTCAAGTTGGGGTATGCCAATCGGACGCTGGGACTGAAAGTGGAAAAAGGCGACCGGGTCGGCGGGGCGGAGGTGAGACGCAAACTCCAGGAAATCGGCGTGTTGCGCTCCAGCGGCCACGAACACCTGGCCGGAAGCCTGGTCGTGCCGATTTTGGATGACGAAGGGCGGGTGGTGCAGCTCGACGGGCGGAAGA
Source organism: Acidobacteriota bacterium (assembly GCA_016208495.1). Lineage (NCBI taxonomy): Bacteria > Pseudomonadati > Acidobacteriota > Acidobacteriota bacterium. Next base: position 2,666 of record JACQXX010000126.1, read on the forward strand.
TAGTGGACAAGATGCGGCAGGGAACGCCAAAGCATCTGTATCTGGCCAGCCAGCTCAAGGGAATTTTTAATGCCGAAGGGTTCAGGGTTCAGGGTTCAGGGTTCAGGGTTCAGGGTTCAGGGTTCAGGGTTCAGGGTTCAGGGTTCAGGGTTGTTGAGTATCATTAAATCGTATACAGGAAAGTATCATAAATTGTATACACCGTTATATATCAAGGAAATGACC
>JACQXX010000127.1 GCA_016208495.1 Acidobacteriota bacterium
CGCTCATCCGCGACTGCCCTCGCTTGAGTTCTCCTCAGTCTATTTGTCAAAGATCGATGGTCAACTTCTCTTCCAACCCCACCAACTTCTCAATAAACCCGGTTGGATTTTTACAGATTGAGTTCTGCGACACGCTCTAATTATCTTGCGGGACAGCAATCGGAAAATCCTGTCGCCATTGCGGCTGCTCAATTTCGGGCCGGCCATCCGGTGCTGTCGTGAGTGTTTCGATGTCAACTTTCGGCATAAATATCTAACCTTTTTCGAATGAAGAAATTGAGAATACTTTTTCACCTTGTCCCGTGTCCTCGTGTCCACATAAGTGCCAGGATAAGAAACCTCGTGTCCTTTCCGTTGGTATTGAATGACGCCCTTGTCGGGCTTGGGTCTCGTTGTGGGCTGTGACCGTGGGCTTCGCACCACGGCTATTACACGACGACCCTGCGGGCCTGAAATCCTTATCCTGGCGCTTATGCCCCCTTGTCCCCCCTGTCACTTTGTCACCTTGTCACTTTGTCACCTTGTCACTTTGTCACCTTGTCCCCCTGTCATCTGTGTCAAATGCCAATCGCGTCCATCAGCATTTCAAGCGTGAAGCTCTGATCAACCGGTTGTTCATTCATGGCGTCGGTCACATTCAGATGCTGGATTGGATTATCTTTGGGAAACAGCATGTTGACCTTGGTGGTAATCACCTGCTGTCCAAACTGAAAGCGGTTATTGGAAACTGACCGCGGTCGAATCTGTTCGATTTCCTCACGTGTACCGAAAAACAGCGCCTGACTTGGGCATACGGTGGCACACATTGGCTTTTTCCCAACTGATGTCCGGTCGTAACACATATCGCACTTCATCATCAGTTCAAACTCGGTCTTCATTTTCGGGACGCCAAACGGACAGGCCAGAACACAGTTGCTACAGGCAATACACCGGGGCTTGCGTGCGGTTTGAACCACGCCATCTTCGGTTACCTTGATCGCATCAGCCGGACAGACTTCAGCACAGGTCGGCGTGTTGCAGTGCATACACACGACCGGCGTGGTCTGAACCGAGATCGCCCGGTCAACATATTCGAGGTGGATCATCGGGTGTCCTTTGTGGGTATCGCATTCACCACACGCCTGGACGCACGATTGACATCCGATACAGCGATTCGGATCAATGAAAAATTCCATGTGTTCGGGCACTGGCATAGGCAATCCTTGGTTAGGGTTTAGGATTCAGAGGTTTAAACAAAAGGACATAAAGGGCGAACGGGACATAAAGGACAAAAATTCGAAGACCCGGAACCCGGAACCCTAATCCCTGGCTTTAAACACTTTCACCGCACAGACCTTGTATTCCGGGATTTTAGAAATTGGATCCTGGGCGGAAATGGTGAGCTGGTTGGCGCTTTGCCGGCCAGCCCAGTGATAGGGAATAAACACCGTATCAGGCCGAATCGTGGTTACAACGTGGGCTTTGAGTGTGCAATTGCCACGACGTGATTCGACAGTGGTTAAATCACCATTGGCGATGCCCAGTTTTTCGGCCAGCCGGGGGTGCATTTCAACTCGTGGTTCCGGGTATTGATCAACCAGGGGGCCAATTCGTCGGGTTTGCGAGCCAGAAAGAAAATGACTGATTACCCGGCCCGTGGTCAGAATGATTGGATATTCGGTATCAACATCTTCGGTCGGCGGTGTGTACCCAGCGACGACGAACCGGGCTTTCCCGTCTGGGAAGTAAAACGGCCCGGTACCTTTGGCAATCGGATTCCACGAGCCAGGTTCAAAAAGCCGTGGGGTTCCAGGGTGGTCATCGCTCGGACAGGGCCAAAATACCCCGTGCTGACGCTCCACTTTTTCATAGGTAATGCCTGAATAATCCGCCACGCCGCCTTTGGAAGCAATTCTGAGTTCATCCAGCATTTCCTGTGGGCTGGCAAAGGTAAAGCCTTTTTCCGCTCCCATTTGGCGGGCAATATCCTGGATGATGCGCCAGTCCTGGCGGGCTTCGCCCGGTGGGTCAATCACCTTGTTGATTTTGATAACCCGGCCTTCAATTTGAGTGACGATCCCTTCATCTTCTTCATGGAGCGAACCAGGGAGCACGATATCAGCGTGATGCGCCGTTTCATTCAGGAAAAAGTCAATCGCCACATAAAATTCAAGTTTTTCGAGCGCTTTGGTGACAAATGCATTGTCTGGCAGAGAAACCTTGGGGTTGAAACAAAGTGACAGCAAGCCACGGATTTCACCCTTGTCAATTTTGCGAAAAATTTCATAGGCATCAACGCCAGCCTGGGGAAGGTCATCTGGTGAAACGTCCCAGACTTTGGCGATATAGGCGCGATGTTCGGGGTTGCTGATATCACGTCCGCCAGGAAGTTGATCGCATTTCTGGCCGTGCTCGCGTCCTCCCTGGCCATTGCCCTGGCCGGTAATGGTGGCATATCCACAGTTTTCGCGCCCGATTCGGCCTGAAGCCAGCACAATGTTGATGGCACCGAGGACGTTTTGAACACCGTGGCTGTGGTGCTCGATCCCACGGGCATGCATCAGAAAACTGGTTTTGGCGGTGCCCCACCATTCCGCTGCCTGACGAATTGATTTTTCGGCAATCCCGGTGACTTTAGCAGTGAATTTAGGCGTCCATTGTTTGACGTGTTCGGCAACGGCTTCGAACCCAACGGTTGAGTTTTGAATGAAATCGTGGTCAAGCCAGTCATTTTCAATCATTAAATGAAGAATGCCATTAAACAGCGCAATATCCCGACCAGGTTTGATTGGCAGGAACAGGTCGCAAGTTCGGGCAACCGGCGTGATCCGTGGGTCAACCACGATGATTTTGGCGCCGTGTTCGCGGGCCTGCCAGACGTAGTTGGTCGTGATGGGGGCGCATTCGGCCACGTTGGCACCACTGATCCAGACCACATCGGTTTTCAACATATCGGACCACGGATTGGCGGCTCGATCAATCCCAAAAGCTTTTTTATTGCCTGCCCCGGCGCTGACCATACAGAGCCGCCCGTTATAATCAATATTGGCGGTTTTGAGCGCGACACGAGCAAATTTTCCCATCAAGTAGGCTTTTTCAGTCGTCAGGCTGGCACCACTGAGCAGCGCAAAGGCGTCTCGACCGTGAACAGCCTGAATGCGCTTGATTTCGGTTGCCACCCGGTCAATCGCCTCGGCATATGGCATCGGGCTAAACCCCGACGGATGTGATGGATCCCGTTTGAGCGCCGTCACTAACCGATCTGGATGTGCTCCCTGCAAATACCGCTTCACGCCCTTGGGGCATAACATCCCACGGTTGAAGGGAAAGTCTTCCCACGGTTCGAAGCCAATCACCTGATTGTCTTTCACTTTGAGCTGAATCCCACACTGCTGTCCGCAAAAACAACAGTGTGTTTTGACCACTGAATCCGGTTCAATGCCGGTTTCCAGGCGATTTCCTGTACTCCGGGCCAGATGTGGACCAAATGATTCGGTAAGTTGTTCGAGCGTAACAGGGAGTTTAGCCATAAGTCTTCTGTAATATCAGTTTGTAGTCAGTAGTCAGTAGCCAGTAGTTCACTAAGTTTATTTGACTGAATCACTAAAACCAGGGCTCAGCCCTGGTTTTTCCAGACCTGCCCTTGCGCAATGGCCAGCATTCGTCTTCGGCAGGCCGGGCAAATCCATTGATAATGCTCAACTTCCGAGTCAATTTCGTACGTGAACCCCAGTTGCTGCTGAACCTGGATTAAATCCTGGACATGCATTTTTGAGGCGAAGGCTTCACCGCACCGACGACATTGCGCCTGTTCTTCAAGCTGGCCGATTTCTTTGTAAAAGCTGACCCCAAGCTGGGCCGGGCGTTGAAAAATGTGGAAAAATTTACCAAACGGAAGCCAAAGCAAGGTGAAAATAACGGTGATGGCATGCAGTATCGCCAAAAATTCATAGCCATAGCCTTTCATCCACGAATAACTGGCGGTCAGCATCAATCCTGTGACGCTGACTGAAAACAAAAGGATCAGCGGCAGAAAATCTTCACCAAATTGCTGGATGGCCGCCGCGCCGTGGTCACGCATCCGGCGGCGCATGGCGAGCATGACGCCTAAAATCACGGCAAACGAGGCCCACACCAATCCGTGAAAGATCAGGAAACCAAACAAGGAATGGACTGGAAAGGAAAAGGTCGGGAAGCCGAAAACAAAGGTTCGATACCATTCCAGGTTTTCAGGGACGGTTTCAAAATGAATCCACCCAAAAACAAGGGGGAAGGTGATGGCGATTGCCAGCACACATCCCCACATAATGAACCAGTGCGCACCCCAGCGCGCTTTGCCTCGACGAAAAATAAATTGATTGAATGCAAAATCAGAACTGACCTTTTTCACCCAGTGGATGGCATTGTGAATCAGATACTGAGGGCGAAAAAACACCTGCCAGCCGCGTTTCCAATACATGGCGGTCGGCGGGCGTTGCAGCCACATCGAATACCGGTAGGTCAACCCGAAGGTCGCAAACAGAACGGCAAACGTGTAGCCAACCAGCGCGGCATCAAAATGGGTCAGGTTCCGCGAACCAACCACAATCATCCCTGTCAACAACAGTGTGACGACAACTCCCCAGGCAATGGCTTTCAGTTTTTCAGGTTTCATACTGATTTAGGGTTCAGGGTTCAGGGTTCGGGGTTCAGGGTTCGGGGTTCGGGGTTCGGGGTTCGGGGTTCGGGGTTCGGGGTTCGGGGTTCGTTCGGGGTTCTTCGAATTGAGTATCTTTTCGTGATCGTTGTTCTTTTGCTTGTTTCCCCGAAACCCAGTTTTCAAACCCTGAACCCTGAACCCTGAACCCTATTTCGTTGCTTGTGCCGTTTGGGTTGTTGGCGGTGTTGGCGGTGTCAGTGCTTTCGGATCGCGGACGGCCAACTGTCCTTTGCGCAAGAAATTAATGGATTCGCCCAAAATCCGGGCGGCTTCCTGTGGGGCGTGGAATCCGGTCGAGTTTTCAGCTTCGACAAAATCCAGGTAGAACTGTCCCCGGCGTTGGAAATCCTGAGCCAGGGCCAGATCGGCATCAGTCTTGCCAGCAGCTTTGGCCGCTTTGATGTCGTTAATGAGATCCATTAAGGCATCCATCGCCAGGTTTCTGAGTTGATAGGTTCGTTCCTGAATCGTCTCAACCCGAGCTTTTAATTCAGCTTCCGGCCATTTGTGACACGTCTGGCAGGCATTATTGATATTGAGCAATGGACTGCGGACGTGGTGGTCGCTGATTTTCATGGCGCCGACCCGTTTGTACGGCATATGGCAGTCAGCACAGGAAACACCGGATCTGGCGTGAATGCCCTGATTCCACAATTCAAACTCTGGATGCTGGGCTTTCAAGGTCAGAGCGCCGGTATCGGCGTGCGTCCAGTCCTTAAATTTGGCTTCGTCATAATAGGCGAGAATATTTTCAACCTTGAGACCTTTGGCCCATGGATAGACCAGCCGTTTTTCCGGTCCTTTAAAGTAATACTCAACGTGGCATTGACCGCAGACAAAGGTTCGCATTTCCTGACGGGTGGCCATTTTGTTCACGTCATAGTTTTGAATTCCTTGTGACGCTTTGTAAGCAGCGATTCCTTCCATAAACCCTGGACGGGTGACGCGAAGCTGCATTGTTTGCGAATCGTGGCAGTCAATACAGGCAACCGGATGCTTAAATTCCTTCCGGGCTTCCGTGTAGGGCATCTGGTTCATGATCTCAAAGCCTTTGGTTAAATCTCCTTTGCCCAGCCGTTTGTAAGGAACATACACCGAGGCATGGCATTGAGCGCAGGTACCTGGTTGTTTCACAACTTGCTGGCGTTCGGTAAAGCTTTGATCATCAAGCATATAGGCGTGACCGCGTTCTTCGCGAAAGTCTTTGGAAAACGCATAACCAGCCCACATGGCTTTGAGTCGTGGATCTTCTTCGAGTTTTGACTGAGCGACAATCGAGCGCGGGTCAACCTGGGTGGGTGTTTTTGGAATGGCTTCGCTGCCCCCAAATCGCGTCCGTTCCTGGTCCACCGTCTTTTTATAATCGTCATATTGGAGCGGAAAATTCTTGCCCCAAATGGCTGGATCTTCGGTTTCGTCAGTGAGTGGAACCACGGTGAAAAACGGGTTTCTGGCTTCCTGCTTCCGCTCAAAGATGTTGACCAGCAGCGCCGTCAGCCCAATCGTGACCAGGGCGGTTACAATAACTGTCCCCAGGATGAGCATGCCTCTGTTTTTTGAAAGAAGTGTTTTTGGCGTTTGTGGTGTGTGTGTGTGTTCAGCCATATGTTTACTCAGGGTTCAGGGTTTGGGGTTCAGGGTTCGGGGTTCAGGGTTCAGGGTTTTTGAATTTTTGTCCTTTTCGTCTCTTTCGTCCTTTATGTCCTTTTTGATTTTGCTTTCCCGGAACCCGAAGTCAGTGCAGGTGTCCGACGTTGCGATGACACTGCAGGCAATCTAATTGATTTTGTGGAAGTCCGTGCGGCTCAATTGCTTCCACAATGCTGGTGTGGCATTTTCGGCAGGCATTTTCGGTAATTTCACGGTTATGCGGCTTAATTTGAATCGGTTCGTGAAACCAACCGGTGGTAAAGCCAAATGAATGCCAGAATCCATTTGACGCTTTGTTGGCATATTTGGCCACAAAACCGGATGGAGTGTGACAATCATTGCAGGTCGCGGCGTTGCGATGGCTGGATTTCACCCAGCCGTCAAACTGTTCCTGCATGATATGACAGTTGGCACAGGCGTTCGGATCGTTGGTCAAATAGGAATAGCCCTTGGCGTAAATAAAAGTATAAGAGCCGAGCCCTGTCGCCAGTCCAAGAATGACGCTGATCACAATCAGCTTGGTTTTGGTGAGCCTGGTTAGTCGGGTCGTGAATTTCATAAGCACCTATCTGTACCAATGTGGTTTTCCGTTTTCGGTTAAGATGGGATCACTTCCAGGTCACTGTCTCAATTTCGAGGTCAGTCAACGGATTGAATGCTTTGGGGGTATATGCTACGGACTGAAGATGAGAATTCGCATACCGTTTTTCCTTTGCCTGGAGATTTTTTACAGAGCTTGCTGGGAATTGATTTTCCTGTCTGCAATCACTGTTCCAAAGCTGATTTTTCCCCAAAACAGGCTTTAAAGTTGCTTGCTGGATGCAACTTTAAGGAAGAATTCAGGAAAAATTCCCAGCCCGTCAAGGGTAGTGTGGATTTATTCGCGCCCAAAAGCTGAAAACTGCTCACTGCTGGAACTCAGATTTTCAAAGCAGGAAATCACATCGGCCTGATCAACTCTTTCCGCTTCAAAAGGGGAGTCTATAAACACTTGAGCCCCAGGGCTGTGACATAAGTCATTTTCCCTGGGGCTTTGCAGGATGGAGAAAAGGGGACATTTATCTTTTGGACAGAACTCTACACATTCAACACCACTGTGACTTGCTGTGGCTGGCGGTTGAAAACAATCAAATCCGTCTGATGGTTGCCATCAATATTTCCCGTCACGACCTGGAGCGGATTGTTTCCAGCCGTCAGTTTGAGTTTCTGCTGGAGTGGTTTTGACGCACTCCCAAACAAAATCACAATTTTCGAAGCGCGATTTCCAAACGGAGACACCACCACATCCGTGATTCCATCTCCGTTAAAATCTCCTGAATTTACATACAGTTGGCCACTTTGTACTTTTTTTCCCGAGAGGACAGTTTGGGCTTCGGCAAACGACCCATTTCCAGTCCCAGCCAGGAACATCACGCCGTTGGTTGTCCCAACGACCAGGTCCGGTATTCCATCCTGATTAAAATTTCCGGCAGCGATGGTCGCGGGTGAGTTTCCGATGTTTTCAATGGTTGTCTGGTCAAAAACAAGGGTTCTGGCTGCCGGTTGAATCGTGGTGTTGATGAGCAAGGAAACATCATTGGATCCGGCATTGGCGGTGGCAATGTCTGGATGCTGGTCGCCGTTGATGTCGGCAATGACCAGCGAACGTGACCCGCGTCCAACTGCAATCCGTTGGGGGTTCTGAAATCCACCATCTCCGTTTCCCAGGAGAATCGCAACGTTGCTGCCGGCCCCAAACCCAGCTTCAAGCACAACCAGATCCAGTTTTTGGTCCTGGTTGAAATCTGCAGTTCCCAACCCAACTGGAAAACTGTCGAGTTCCACGCCATTGAGAAATGGAAATATCCCCTCACCGTTACTGGCGTGGATTGCCAGAAACAGGGTCGTGGTATAGGTCACGGCATAATCGTCTTTCCCATCCCCGGTAAAATCCCCAATCGCCAGCGACGTGGCATCGGCCATGGTCCGAAACTCGCTTTCAAGCACAAACCCGCCTTTGCCATCACCAAACCTCACTGACCAAAAATCAACCTGATGGCCATCATCGGCGCCGCTTCCAACCAGAAGCACATCCGGGTGATGATCGCCGTTAAAGTCTCCGACGCCGGCCAGACTCGGTAACCCCTGGACGCCGATGGCAATCCGGGTGGCTTTGTCATCGGCATCGGTCAGGAGGAAATATCCATTGATTGGGTTGAAACATAAAACCACCGTCACCATCAAAAAAACCACGACGGCCAGCTTCCACCGGAAAAAACGCGTACGCTGGATAGATTTGGAAAATTCATGGACTGAAATCATGGTGCTCTCTTCCTTGCTTCTTTTGGTTCTGGCGGTTTCCGGTGATCGAGGAGGGTGTCATCCTATCTGATTTCAACGCGGGAGTTGTTAGGGCAAAGCAAAAAGAACGTTAAGAATGTTAAATGTCAAATTAGTCAGTCGTCAGTCGTCAGTAATGCCAGTTAAGAGTTGAAAAAATTGTTCGTTGAAAACAAAGGGCTTATCAAAATCTCAAATTTCAGACGTTCAATCTGCTGTCTGTAAGTTGTTGATTTTGAAATCTCAATTTCAACCCTTCATTCGCATCAGTGGGGAATGACCCGAATTCCCAGGGCTCGAAGACTCGCCCTGGGCTACGAGCCGGCACCCAGTTCCTGGGCTAAGAACCAAAACGGCTTCAACTCTTAACTGGCATCAGTAGTTCACGAAGAGATCGTGGGGAAATCCAGTGGTTTAACCTGCGAAACACATGCCAGCCAATGGCCCAAGTGGAGTTTTGGAAGTCTCATGTGCATCAAGGGAAGGATTTGAGGCCCGAAGGGTCGTTGTTTAATAGCCGTGGTGCGAAGCCCACGGTTATAACCAGATCAAGGTCCCAGCCCGCCACGGGCGTCGTAAAATGATCAAAACCACAGGCTATTTTCCTTATCCTGGTGCGCCTGCAGGACAGATTAAGGTTTGGATTGAGCATCCTGAGGTTGCTGTGTTGAGTAAGCCGCTTCCACTGGTTGCCTTGCTGGTTGGGGCTGGATTATGTTGCGCCGTTTCATGCCAGGCCGCTCACAAAATTGAAAAGAACCTCTACCTGTTATACCATTTTGGAATGAAGCGGTCGTATCAGAAAACAGTCAAGCTATTCATTCAAATAAACTTAGTGAACTACTGACTACTGACTACTGACTACTGACTACAAACTGGTATTATTTCGGAGACACCTTATGACCGACCTTCGCTATCCGGTGGGAAAATTCCCGTTTGAACGCAACGATTACTCTGACGCCGACCGGGAGGCTGCGATAGAAGACATTGCCAGCCTGCCGCAAAAGCTCCGCGACGCTGTGGCGGGTTTAACTGATGAGCAGCTTGATACGCCCTATCGCCCTGACGGCTGGACAATCCGGCAGGTGATCCATCACGTGGCTGATAGTCATGTCAACAGCTACATCCGATTCAAACTCGCGCTCACCGAACATGAGCCGACGATCAAGCCTTATGCCGAAGCACTCTGGGCCGAGTTTCCAGATGGGAAAAGCTTCCCGGTGGAAATTTCACTCCAACTGCTCGACGCACTGCATGCGCGACTGGTCAACCTGCTGAAAACCCGATCCCCCGAAGACTTTGACCGAACCCTGCTGCATCCTGAAATGGGCCCGTTGAACCTTCATAAAATGACGGCTTTGTATGGCTGGCACAGCCGCCACCATCTGGCACATATCACTTCGCTCAAAGAACGCCTGGGCTGGCAGTAGGAAGGATGAAGGATGAAATATGAAGATCTATAGCCCTTCATATTTCATCCTTCATCCTTCATAATTCCAGTCTCCGTCGCACACATTTCAGATTGTCCATTTCATAGAATTCACTACAAGAAGAGAGGGAAAGCCATTGCGTTTTGAAAACAACACACCGTATCGTCATCTTCGCCAATGGTTGGGGTTCGGACTGGCCGGCTTGATGTTGCTTCCGCTGACACCAGTCCCAGCCTTTGCGCAAAAGGAAAAGGAAACTGCCTCCAAACCAGCCTTTGCATTGACGATTGACAACATCATGCGCGGACCGGAACTGGTGGGAACGACACCAACCCAGGTTCGCTGGTCGCGTGACAGCCAGAATGTCTATTTCAGTTGGAAAGAACCTGGTGAACCGCGAGAAAAAGACCCGGATACCTTTGTGGTCAATCGGGATGGAAGCAATCTGCAACGAATGAGCGAAGTTGATGTCAAAAATGCACCGCCCATCACGGCAGACCTTTCGAAGAATAAAGAGTTTTCTGTTTTTGATCGCTATGGCGACCTGTTCCTCTACAACCACCTCAATGGCCGGTCAACACAATTGACCAAAACCACTGAACCTGAATCAAATCCACACTTTACGGTTGATCAAAAGCACATTTTCTTTACCCGGGACGGCAATCTCTTTTTGCTTTCGCTTGAAAGTGGCACCCTCCAGCAGCTTTCGAATTTTCGTTCCAGGCCCGGTCCCGATGAAAAGGAAAAAGGGACGGACAGCCAGGAATTTCTGAAGCAGGAAGAAAAAACGCTGCTGGAAATAGTCCGGCAACGAGCCAAAAAACGTGAAGAACGCGAAGCCAAAGCCAAAGAACGGCTTCCGCTCAAGCCGTTTACCATTCCAGGCAATCTTTCACTGCAAAGCCTCGAACTCACTCCAGACCAAAAATACATCCTGGCGAGTTTTACCGAAGAACCTTCGCGGTCCAAAATTGCCAATGTTCCATTTTTTGTAACCGAGTCGGCTTATACGGAGCTGGCGCCAACCCGGAACAATGTCGGCGACCTTCAAACCCGCTACAAAATGGCCGTGGTGACACTGGCCACTGGCGATGTGAAGTTTGTCGAGCACGGTTTAAAAACCACCAAAAAGCCAAAACCCGAAGCCGGAAAAGAGCCTGCCGGTGAACCGCAAACCATTGATCGTGATGTGTATTACGGTTCTGTATTTTGGTCCGAAGATGGATCAAAAGCTGCGTTGCAATTGCGGGCGTTTGACAACAAAGACCAGTGGGTGACGACGCTGGACCCGGCAACCGCCAAAATCAATATTCTCCACACAATCCACGACGATGCCTGGGTGGATGGCCCAGGAGTATCAACCCTTGGCTGGCTCCCTGACAATCAGAACTTGTACTTTGAATGGGAACGCGACGGTTATGCCCATCTCTACACGATTCCAGCCGCTGGCGGACAACCCAAACAATTGACCAGCGGCCAGTTTGAAGTGGATAACGTCCAGATTTCGGAAGACAAAACTAGGTGGTATTTCACTTCAAATGAAGTTCATCCTGGGGAAATCCATTTTTATTCGATGCCGCTCGAAGGTGGCACCCGGACCAAACTTTCCACTCTGCCTGGATCAAATCTGGCATCGGTTTCACCAGACGGCACGATGCTGGCGCTGATTCGGTCCTATACCAACCGCCCACCGGAAGTATATCTCCAACCAAATCAGGCTGGCGCTGAAGCCAAACAAGTGACCACTTCGCCAACGGCTGAATGGCTTGCCTATCCCTGGATTGATCCACCGATTGTAACATTTCAAGCCCGGGACCGAGCCACGGTGTATGCCCGTTTGTACAAACCGAAAACCGCCGTCAAAGGTGGCCCGGCAGTGATTTTCGTCCACGGGGCCGGGTATTTGCAGAACGCCCACAAATACTGGTCATATTACTATCGTGAATTTATGTTCCATCATTTGTTGATGGAAAAAGGATACACGGTACTTGATGTTGATTATCGTGCCTCGGCTGGGTACGGACGTGACTGGCGCACCGGCATCTATCGGCATATGGGTGGAAAAGACCTTGATGATCAGGTGGATGCGGCCCGCTGGCTTGTTTCTGCCCACGGCGTGGATGCCAAGCGAATCGGTATCTATGGCGGAAGTTACGGCGGATTTATTACGTTGATGGCACTCTTTACCCAGCCGGACGTGTTTGCCTCAGGTGCGGCGTTGCGTCCGGTGACGGACTGGGCGCATTACAATCACGAATACACGTCAAACATTCTCAATTCACCCCAGGATGACCCCGAAGCCTATCGCCGGAGTTCTCCGATTTACTTCGCTGAAGGCTTGAAAGGACATTTGCTCATTTGCCATGGCATGGTGGATCTGAATGTGCATTTTCAGGATTCGGTCCGACTCGCCCAACGGCTGATCGAATTGCGGAAAGAAAACTGGGAACTGGCTGTCTACCCGGTCGAAGACCACAGCTTTGTCGAAAGCACAAGCTGGGCTGACGAATACAAACGGATTTTGAAGCTTTTTGAACAGACGTTGAAACCAGCCAGGAAGTGAAAACTTTAGGCTGAAAGGATTGCTTTCACGTGTCGGTTTTTGGTTTTGCACCGCGAAGCGTTGCGGTTCGGATAGCCGGTCGGTTGGCCGCTTTGGGCCTACCACCGGACCTAAAGGCCACCTCCTTGTCACTCCCCGCTTCGCCCGCGCCCCGCTGGGGCGCGGGCGAAGCGGGGAGAAATGGAGAGAACGAACCTTTTCCCGGTGGTAGCTCCCAAAACCTCGCAACCAACCGGCTATCCGAACTGCAGCCTTTCAGGATGCTCAATCCAATTGTCAATCTGTCCTTCCCCCTGGAAGGAAATTAAAAACCTACGCGTGAAAGCCGAGGGCTTGGGGCTGAAGAAAACGGGCTGCAGACATTGGGTTAAAGAACTGGTTTTATTTCATCCTTCATCCTTCATCCCTCATCCCTTCGATTGCCCTGAGCCCTGGTTCGGTTCACATATTTCGAATTGCCACCACCGGGTCCATTTTGGCGGCTCGAACTGCCGGGTACATTCCGGCAATCAGTCCCACCGTGGCCGAAGTTCCAAATCCAGCCAGAATCGCCCAAAGTGGAACCGCCACCGGAAAGCTGATTACCAGACGAATGATCAAGGCAATACCAAGCCCAACCACAATTCCGATGATGCCGCCAAACGTCGTCAAAATCACCGATTCAATCAAAAATTGAGTCAAAATATCTCGTTTGCGAGCGCCAATCGCACGCCGAACGCCAATTTCGGCTGTTCGTTCAGTGACTGAAACCAGCATGATATTCATCACGCCGACGCCTCCGACCAGAAGTCCGGCCAGTGCAACCGGCACCACGATCAAGGCCAGCCCGGCTAAAATTTGATTGACGGCATCAAAGACCTGTTCGGCCCGATTGACGCCGAAATTGTTTGGGGCTTCGGTGGAGACTTTCCGGCGGATGCGAAGGGTTGCGGTGACATGGTCAGTAACTTCGTCAACTTTGCCAGTCGGGGCCCGAACCACAATCACGACGCCTTCGATATTCGGGTATTGTTTGGCAACCGTTTCAAATGGCGCGTAGACGATTCGTTCGTCGAGTTCGTCGCTGCCAATCACTCCCTGACCTGCCGCCGAGGCCAGCACACCGATGACCCGATACAGGCTACCGTCAATTTTCACTTCTTCACCTATCGGATCCAGGGTATCAAACAACTGGCGGGCAATCCCTGAGCCAATCACCACCACCTGTGACCGGTTTCGACGCTCGGTCTCAGTAAAAAAGCGTCCATTTTCAATATTGACTGAAACCAGATCCGGGAAATTATCCCACACACCCAACACCAGCGGGTTGATTGCTTCGCGGCCACGGGCAGTCATAGTGGGCTTATCCGCTGTCGGTCCGTAACTCCCGCGAATTTTCTGTGGTGAAACACCCAGCGGAGAATCCAACGCCACTACGGCCAGAGCATCCTCATAGGTCAAGTCTTTGCGCTGGCGTTCTTCCGGCGTTGGGGAGCGAAATGAAGGGCCAATTTTTTCTTCTTTGGTGAAATAAATCACATTTGGCGCGCTGCGTTCGCTAATGGCGGCAATTCGAGCCGAAAGCCCGGTCAACACCGCACCAACCATCACCACGACCGTCACACCAATGATGACGCCCAGCAGTGTCAAGGCTGACCGCAGTTTATTGGCCCGCAACGATTCCAGAACCGTAATGAAAATGTCTTTTAGAAGTTGGTGACGCATGTTCGGGGTTCGGGGTTCGGGGTTCGGGGTTCGGGGTTCGGGGTTCGGGGTTCGGGGTTCGGGGTTCGGGGTTCGGGGTTCGGGGTTCGGGGGGGCAGAATTTCGAAGACCCTGAACCCTGAACCCCGAACCCTGACTCCTAACTCACTCTGTTCTCAAAGCTTCAATCGGGTCAAGTTTGGCAGCTCTCCGAGCGGGAACAACGCCGAAGACAATACCGACCAGCAGGGATTGCGCCAGCGAAGCGCCCAGCGCCCAGAGCGGAAGTCGAAGCGGTAACGCCGTGAGTTTGACAACCGTCCAGATTAAACCAGCCGCCAACCCAATTCCGACAACTCCTCCAAAGCTGGTCAGCAGCACTGATTCAGTTAAAAACTGGATCAGAATATCTTTCTTACTGGCACCAAGCGCCATGCGAATACCGATTTCGCGGGTTCGTTCGGTGACAGAAGCCAGCATCATGTTCATCACCACGATTCCACCAACCACAAGGGCAATGGTAGTGAGTGGATATAAAACAGCGGCGACAATCCCGGTGATTTGGCCGGCAAAGGCTTCGATACTTTTCGCGGTTGTAACGCTAAAGTCATTTTCTTCAGAGGGTTGAAGCCGCCGCACCTGACGCATGCCAAATTCGACCTGTTCGACCAGTTCAGCAGTTGAGAGTTCATATTCCGGCTTCGCTTTGGCAAGGATGGCAATCGAACGCGAACGCGCACCAAAAGCTTTGGCGTACGTTCCCAGCGGCACCTGAACAAATCCATCCTGTGAAGCTCCGATTGACGACCCACGTGGAGCATAGACGCCAACCACTTCATATTGATTGGTGCCAAGTTTGATCAGCTTGCCGACGGGAATGTCAGTTGGGAACAGATACTCAGCCACGTCCGAGCCAATGACACACACTGCCCGCCGATATTGATCATCAAGCGGTGTTAATTCACGGCCCCATTGCAATTTCAAAGCACTGAGTGCCGTGATATTTGGTGTAACCCCTTGAAACACAATGCCATCCAGTGACCGATTCCCGTTTTGAACCGGCAGTGAAGCATCCACCTGACCACCGATGTCGAGGCGTTTTCCTAACCGTTCGCGGAGCCGGGATAACTGTTCGATGGTGATATCAGGACGTTTGGCGCGGGCTTCGACAAATGCCTGGCCGTCACCTTGAAAGTCTTGAAAAGCAGCTTTCTCAATTCGAACAATCCCTGGCCCCAATCCAGCCGCCGTGTCGGCAATAAATCGTTGCGCGCCTTCCAGCAAAGCAGCCACCAGCGTGACAACCGCGATTCCAATCACGACCCCAATAATGGTCAATCCTGAACGAAGGCGATTGGAAAGCACCGCATCGAGAGCAATTCGCAACCCTTCAACCCAGCTTTGAAAAAGCCGGAGTTGTGAGCGAATCAGTTTGGTTTGTGAAAGTCGGTTCATTCAAATGAGCGCACGCTTGAAAGTTGGGGGCAACAGATTTTTACGCTTGTTGATCGGGGCTCGTGCTATGCTTGGGATTCTGTTTCTACCGCTCTTTCTCGATCAGGTCGAGGGAGTTTCGCTTATTTCTTCCTTTCGTGGACATCGGCGAATTCTATTCAACTGGAGGTAATTCTATGACAGATAAGATTTTATTTGTTCAATCGCCTGAAGAACTCATTGGGCTGAAAGGTGAACTGGCTGAAGCCCAGGAACACATCGGGCAAATCACAGTCGAGGAGTTTCAAACCCAATTTGACCGCAGCCACACATTTTTGGATCACATTTCCTGGAACATTGGGCAGGTTAATCTTGGAAAAGGCTACCTCGCGCCTGAAAAGGCTTTAGAAAAGCCAAATTATGCCGGTTTTGCCGGGCGATTGCCGTTAACCACTCACGAACAAACTCAGGTGCGAAAGAACGGCTTTGTGATCACAAGTCGTTTACAATCAGATAGTTTTGGGCAACTCTATTACAAAATTTATTCTGAAGACTTACCTGTGTTTATCACTTCGGATTCGATTTTGCACGCCTGGCACCGGTCGTTTGATCGCATTTTGACGGACATTGAAGCCAATGGATTGTCGTGGATGCTCCGTGAAATTTGTGACGGAATGCTGGCTCAAATCTCACATGCCAAAGCTGAATATGGCAGCGGAATTTTGGGTGAAAGCCTCAATGATGCCGAGTATTTTCTATCGGTGGCAAAGGCACTGGTTGAAGGCGATGGGTTTATCCCACTTGGAACTGGAAACTGGATTTTTCCTGATCTGAATGAGCGATGGGAAATCCTTCGAGAGAATGATCCAGAGCGAGGTGAATTCTGTGAATTTTCGGGGAACTATTTGTGCTATACCCTTCAATCAAAAACGGATCCGTCAATCAAATACCATTTAACCCGTGAAGAAAATTCGGTCATCTATTACTCCGAATGCAAACTGACGGTTGAAAACATTCTGTATTATGCCAGCAGACCTGACATTGAAGATTCTGCTGAGGGTGAAGGGCAGAGATTCTTTTCAATCATTCGGAAATTCCTCGATCTTGGTATCTTAACCCCAGATCAAGTACCAGCCGCATTTTTGGAAAAACCTGCCTGTTCACCACGGGTAACCTCGACACTGGCAGCCATCAAAGGTGAACAATCACAGCAATTTGAGCTTTTTGGAAAGTCTCGAACTGTTGATTTTTCACAATTCAAACCACGTGGCAAATATACTGAAACCATTGATTTACAAAACTATTTTCGAGCCATGATGTGGTGTGGGCAGATTGATTTACGGGTGGCGGAAAACCCGGAAGACTGCTCGCTCCGTGAACTTGGGGTGGCCCTGGTTTTATACGACCTGCTGCAGCGGTCTGGAAAATATGAAACCTGGCAGCATTTTGACCGACTGTTGACTGAATTGATTGGACCGGCGGATTCGATGAATTTTGATGACCTCAAGTTCTTGTTTTCAATGGCTGGAATGACCTCAATCTCAAACATCACGGATGAGTCACAACTTCAACGCCTCCAAACAATGATTGATGAAGGTTTGCTTGGCGTTCAACAGATTGCCGGTGAATCATTTGAATCTCCCGTTGGACCAGAGCGGAAGATACTCCCCCGGTCATTTTGTCTTTTCGGGCAACGATTTAACCTTGACGGCTGGGCCCTGGGGCAGTGTACCTTTGACCGAATCGAATGGAACGGCCAGAAAGTCCCCCGGCGGATCCCATCCTGCCTGGATATCGCTTTTTCAGTACTGGGAAATGATGACACGGTGCCATTTTTAGTGGACCGGATTCAAACATCTGACGGTGTTCCGTTTCGGGATGGATTGCCCTATCAGCATCAGTTGGCGGCGCTCCGAAAAGTTATTGATGAGCAGCCCGAACGTGCGTGGAATTCAAGCATTTATGCCCTCTGGCTGGCGACCTTGCGGGAATTATCCAAACCAACCACCAGCCCGGAATACCCGGAGGTTTTTCGCACCCACGCCTGGGCGATGAAAACGCTCAACACACAACTGGCTTCGTGGACACAACTCAAACACGACACGCTGCTCTATGCCAAACAGCCGTACACAGGGCACATTGGATGTTCGTTCCCGGCGGGGTATGTCGAGCCAGTGCCGGCCTTTTGGGAGCGTTTTCAAACGATGGTCAATCAGTTCCGCACGCTTCTTGAGAGAACAAAATTCATACAGCCAGCGGTGACACCCGTAGATATTGAAATCATTGAGACTGATGAGGATACAGAGGTCCGTCATCACCCCCGACCAGAAATTTCAGTCAGATGGATTGAATTTCTCACTCGCTTTTCCGACACGCTCAACACACTCAAAGAAATTGCCTGCAAACAACTCAATCACGACGCCCTTTCGGCTGAAGAAATCCGATTTTTACGGGACGTGGCCGAGGTCAATGAAGGGTCAGGTCGGGCCGAATATCGCGGGTGGTATCCAAAATTGTTTTATCCCGGGCCGTGGCTGTGTGCCAGGGAAGATTATGTCATTGCCGATGTCCACACCGCCGGGCCGGATGCGCGGTTAGGCGATCCGGGAGGTGTGCTCCATCAGGCGATTGGCCCGGTCAACTTGATGGTGGTTGGCGTTGAATCAACGGACGGCACGATTCTCTATGGCGGACCTGTGTTTAGCCATTATGAGTTCCGGTCAACCGGAACCCAACGTCTCACCAAAGCTGAATGGACACAATGCGTTGAAAACAACCAGCTTCCGACAGTTCCGGAATGGATGCAAGCGTTGGAGTGAAGAAAATATTAGTGATTAGTGGTTAGTGGTTGGTGGTTAGTGGTTAGTGGTTAGTACAAGTCCCCATAAATGGGGGATGGAATTTTGGTGATTCCGAATTGGCTTTCGCCCGGATGGGCGCCGGACAATAGCCGGTGGTTTGCCGCTTTGGGCATACCACCGGAGTGTCGGTCTGGAGTGGTTCGCGCCCGGATGGGCGCTGGAAGCTGGTTCGGGTCCCGGTTTTCGTGGAATTTTCGGCTTCTGGCTCACGACTCCTGTTCCAGCGCCCATCCGGGCGCAAACCCGTGATGGCGGCTCTGTCCGGTGGCCGCGTGTCCAAAGCGACACTTGCCACCGGCTATTTTCCACCGCCCATCCGGGCGAAAACCAATGTTTCTGCCAGCGAGTGGTCGAATTTCATCCCCCTTTTATGGGGACTTGTAGTTAGTTCTTGGTTCCTGGTTCTTCTCCGAAAGTATTGATTTCTAACCACTAACCACTAACCACTAACCACTTTCTTCTTTCTTCTTTCTTCTTTCTTCATTCCCAGAGGGTGCGTCGAGCAGTTCGCGGACGCGTGACAACAACTGCGTAATCGAAAAGGGTTTGGGAAGAAAAGCCGTCCCTTCTGTCAGGAGTTGCTGGACTGAAACCAGACCTTCGGTATATCCCGAGATATAAAGCACCTTGAGGTCAGGCCGAATTGCCCTGATCTGACTGCTTAATTCAACGCCTCCCAGTCGGGGCATCACGATATCGGCAATCAATAAATGGATCGGCTCCCGGTAGTTTTTGGCCATATCCCTGGCCAGTGCACCGTCCCCAGCTTCAAAAACTTTATACCCCAGGTCCGACAAAATATCCCTGGCCATGGTTCTCACGGCAGGCTCGTCTTCAACGAGTAAGATTGTTTCCGTTCCACGAAAAACCTGCGGTGGAAGGCTGGGCAGGGTTGATCGGCGATTGGTTTCCTGCCAGACCGGGAAAAAGACTTTAAAGACCGTTCCCACCGTGGGATCACTGTAGAAAGTGATGTGCCCGTGATTTTGTTTGACGATCCCGTAACAGGTTGAAAGTCCAAGCCCGGTGCCTTTTCCTTGCTCTTTGGTTGTGAAAAAGGGCTCAAAGATATGTTCGAAGTTGTGCGGGGCAATCCCAACTCCATTATCTGTCACTGAAAGCTGGACATAGGGACCCGGTATCAGGCCAGTGGTCTGCCGGTTAAACTCAGGGCCAAGTTCAACGTGCTGGGTTTCGATAACCAGAGTGCCACCTTTGGGCATGGCATCACGGGCGTTGACAATCAGATTGAGCAGAATTTGTTCAAACTGGCTGGAATCAATTTTTATTTTCGGCAAGTCTGGGGCCAAAATGGTTTTGACTTCGATGTGCTCACCAATCAGCGGGAGGAGCGTCTCCTGCATCTCCGAGATGCGAGTATTGAGATTCAAAATATGAGGTTCAATTGTTTGTTGCCGGGCAAAGGCCAACAACTGACGGGTCAGAGTGGCCCCCCGCTCGGCAGCCGTGATAATGCTCAGGAGCGAGGTCGTCGCGGAACTGTCTTCGTGTTGAAACCGCCGTTTGAGCAACTGGGTGTATCCCAAAATAATGGTCAACAAATTATTGAAATCATGGGCAATCCCGCCTGCCAGCCGCCCGATGCTCTCCATTTTTTGGGATTGAGTCAGTTGACCTTGCAACAGTTTGTACTCAGTGATGTCCAGGTGAGTGCCAGCGGCGCGAATTGCCTTCCCTTCAGGTGACCAGTCAATCACCTTGCCGCTGACCAGAAACCATTTCCAGGTACCATTTTTAGCCTTCAGGCGTTGTTCGGCCTGGAAAAAAGGAATCAGCTTCTTGAGGTGCGCGGCGATGCTTTCTTCAACCCTGGCTCGATCATCCGGGTGGGTCAATCGCAGTTGTTGTTGAAAGGTAGGTTCAATCTCATCAGTGGAATACCCCAGCATTTCGGCCCACCGCTGGCTATAGACCACTTTATCACTTTCAAGGTTCCAATCCCATAAACCCAGGTTGGCGCCTTGCAGGACCAGTTCAAGCCGTTGCTCAGTTTTTAACAGCGCACTTTTAGCCCGCTTGCGCTCCGTGACGTCGGTAATGACCAGGACAAACCCAATGATCTGGTCATATTGATTCCGCTTGTAGTTCCAATCCACCTGCAAGTCAACCGGACGGTCAAACCTGGTTAAGGTCTGAAGTTCCAACGTGAACGGAAGCGGTTGTTCATCCAGGAACGATTCAAACTGGGCTTTGACTGTGGGAGACCCATAGGGTTGCAACAATAACCAGGCACTGTGGCCGACGACTTCATTGTTGGTATAGTCAAAAATGTTGTGCGCATAGGCATTGGCAAAAGTTATGAGACCGTCGGGTTGAATTTCCAGAATGCCATAGGGAATAGTTTCAACCAGCAATGCAATTTGCTTCTGGCTTTCCAGCAGGGCTTGACTGGCCAGCTTGCGTTCGGTGACATCGAGGCAAACCCCTCGCAGTTGGGTGAGTGACCCGGATTGATCAAACACCCCAGCCACGATTTCAGCGATAAACATTGACTGACCATCTTTTCTCAGGACCTGGACTTCAGGATAAAAAAGTCGCTTGTTCAAACATAAATCGGTCAGAAACGCATCGTGGTCTCTCAGGGTTGAGTACCACGAAGCCATGTTGTGTTGTTTGGCTTCATCCGGGGTTTCAAACCCGAACATGGTGGCAAAGATCTGGTTGCAGGTGATGAGGGTGCCGTCAGGGTGGGAGATATAGTTGCCGGTAAGGTCGGCCTCAAACATCTCGCGATAGCGTTCTTCGCTTTCCAACAGAGCTCGTTCGGCTCGTTTGCGCTCGGTGATATCACGAACCAGACTAATAATTTCATTGTCCGGAAAGGGCAAAAACCGGGCTTCAAAATGGCGTTCGGGTCCAGGCTGGTTATGCAGCGAATACTCAACCGTTGCCATTTTGTCGGTTTGATGGACCCATTGCATTGCCTGGAGCAAGGGATCGGCCACATCGGGGGGCAAAAGGGTGCTGATTCGCTGCCCAAGCAATTCGCTGGTCGTGACATTGTAATCGGCGGAGGAACCCGCAAAGAAATCCACAATTTTCCCGTCAAGGTCAAGCCGAAACATCTGGTCGGGGATGGCTTCAAATACCGCCTGGAGTTCAGCCGTCTTTTCTCGAAGTGCCACTTCGGCTCGTTTGCGTTCAGTGGTATCGCGGCTGATGACCACCCAATAGACGTGGCCGCGTTTGTTGGCAAAGGGAACGATGCTTGATTCAACCCAAAACTCGGTGCCTTCCTTGCGGTAATTGATGGCCTCGGTCACCACGGGTTTTTCATGGAGGCGAATTGCCCGAAACCGGGCAACTTCGGCGGGATCGGTTTTAGGACCATACAAAATGGTTGGCGGTTTCCCATACACTTCGTCAGGTTCATAGCCTGTCAATCGGGTAAAGGCATCATTGACATAGGTAATGACCAGGGTTTGCGGATCCGCCAGACTTGGTTCAAGGATGTAAATACTGTCCTGGGCGTGAACCACTGCTGACCGGAAAAGATGAAGTTGTTCTTCGGTGCGTTTGCGCTCGGCAATTTCGCCTTTTAACTCACGATACATCACTTCAAATTGCTGATTTCGCTCATAGACCCGATATTCGAGAAATTCATTGAGCCGCTGCAGATTTTCACTGGCTTGCTGGGCATCGGTTACATCCTGATTCATCACCAGCGCCGCCGCAAAAGTATGGGATTCGGTCCAGATGGGAATCGCCGAATTCAAAATCGAACGTCGGTTGCCATTGAGATATTCAATGGTAACGACTTCCTCATTGAGCGAGGTCTCGCTTTGGGTGATGGCACGGGCAATCGCCCATTCGTGGGCTTTCACCTGCCTGGTTGTTTCAAGCGACCATACGGACTTTGGTCCCTTGATATTGCTGGATGCCTGCTTCACCCCGGCCCACATCTGTTGCCCAGCCAGGTTTTCATACAGAATGCAACCTGCCCGGTCAATAATCCAGACCCCAATCGGAAGCACCCGTAATACGGCATTGAGCAACTCGCCATTCGGAGTGGATTGAAAATTGTTTTCGACGATGGGAGTGGCTTCGACAATTTTCCGGGCTGCCGAAATTCGCGCTCTGGTTTCACGCTCGCGAAGCAATTCCATCGCCCGCTTATAACCGGATTCAAGCGCCCGCAACTGCTCGTTTTCTTCGCGCAGCGCCTGGAGTTCCTGTAATAAAGCTTCCCGTTCCGGTTGTGGGATGTGGTTAGAATCGTTCATTAGCTCGGTGTGGTCGGTCGGTGCCCGGCGGTACGAGCGGGGGGTTGGTCAAGGCTCATTCGACGAACCGTCTCAACTGCCTGGTGAGCCAGTCCACGCAATTGGTGGTGGTGATCGGTTGTCAAACGTGTTGTCTGATGGGACGGTGAGTAACGAATATCCTGATAAGCTTCAAAAAACGTGCGAATCTGGCGGAGCGCATCCTGCAAATCAGGCACAGAATGTGGTTTCGAGTCCGGGTTTCCTGGTTCATCCTCTGTTTTGATGGTCTGTTCAACCCGTTCAATAAACTCAGCCACTGTTTCAGAATCCCGCACAGTGAACCCCGCAACCTGGAACGCCCTGAATACATCCGCCAGTAAGTCTTCAGTGGTGGAAACTTCAGGTTTAGTGCGGCGCCACAAGAAAAACTTTGCAAAACGTGTCGCGTTGAGTGAACCCAGTGATAATCGGAATCTGATTTTATATAACAGAAAACCAGTCAGGGCAAAAGTCAGGCCGATTCCCCAGGCCGTCAAGCCCGCATTTTTCATGTTGTTCCAGGATTTTTGCATGAGATTGGCCAGATTCAGGTGAGCAATCTCCACAATGAGCTTTTTTCCAATCAGGCTCAGCCAGGTTATGGCCGCTTTCCACCACCGGGCAAATCCTTGCTCCCGGTCATAATTGAGGACGGTGGGCGGGGTTGGGTCAAAAGGTACCCATCGAAGTGATTCCTGGTCATAGACTTCGCACCAGGCATGGGCGTGTTGCTGGCGAACAATCCACCGCACACTGGCCCCATTGAGTTCCTGGGTGTAAAACCCGGCGGCAACTCGGGCCGGAATCCCTATTGAACGTAAAAGCAAAACCATCCCGGAAGCATAGTATTTACAATATGCTGGCCGCCGGTTTTGAATAAAATCAACGATTGGATCCCCCTTCGGATTGAGTTTGACATCCAGCGAATAGACAAACTGGGTGCGGAAAAATGTTTCCACTCGCCGGGCGGCTTCAAGTGATGAGATCGGTGGTCCGCCAATGACGTCGTGCGCAATGGGTTGTAATTGAGTCACCAGCTCGGGAGGAATGGCCTTCTGAAGCGCCAGTTCACTGTCGGATAGAGTTTGCGGTGAAAGCTGGTCAGTTTGAACTGGAAATGGAGCGGAAAACTGATACTGCGTGAGTTTAGCACTCTGAAGACACCAGATGGATGGGCCACGGGATTGCTTCAAACCGATTGATTTATCAACTGTAAAGCCTGTGGTTCCATAGCTTAACGGCAATACACCATGGAAGTCGGCAAACAATTGAACCTGTCTGGTCAAACCCGATGAGGCGGGATGGGGCGTGTTTCCCAGAGTTGGGTGGGTTGGAGCAGGGAACAAAACCTGCTGGGCCGTATCGGTTGTCGAAACCCAATCTGATGGGAGTGGTTGCGCCTGGCTTCTCTCGGTTTCCCATCCGCGTTCGGTATAAACCGAAAAAACCTGGGTCCGTAAATATCCGGGCGGGTTTAAACCATCAACAGTTGCCACAATCGTGGGTTCGAGCACCAAACTGCTTTGGCGAGACAGAATTAAACTTCCGGAAGCGCCCATCTGATCCGAAAAGGAATCGAGTCCAGTCCCAGAGGCTGATTCAAGCCAGCCAACAATTCGAAACAGATTGCGGCTGACCAGATTGAGTGTGGTACTCCCAACCACCGTCATTCCAACAATAACCACACTGATCAAGCAGATGACTCCCCAGTATCTGAATTTTTCTCTTTTTGTGGCAAAAGTGCGCTGGTATTGGGTGAGATGCCCCCGAATCAATTCTCCCAACACCTGTATCCCAAACAGGCAAAGCATCAAAAAGACAAGTTGCCGATTGGCATTATTCAATGACATCCCGGCGGCCAACGCCAGAAAGGTGCTGCAGGCAACCACACCGGCATCCCGCCACTGCCGGCGCGGAGGAAGATACCAGACCCATACGGCAACCAGCTCAAAGAAAAAACCGCGAATGAGGCTGGCTGCCGGAGTAATGTCTGAAAAGGACACAAAATAGTACCCAACCGAAACCAGCAGCAGCACCAGAATTACAATTCCGGTGCTTTTGATTCGATTGAGCGACGGCCATCCAAATTCAAACCGGTTGGCATAAGCGGAAAGAACCCCAATGGCACACCCTACCGACAGCGGCCATTCCTGATATGCTAAACCAAATGCCAGCAAGGCAGTCACAATCAACCCGAGTTGGGAGAGGTGAGGTCGGTGAGACATAAGGAATTATGAATTATGAATTATGAATTATGAAATCCAGATCTCTATCGCAAAGTTAGGGTTACCAAGCTGTATTTTACTGAAAACACAATCTATTCTTTCTTCATAATTCATAATTCATAATTCATAATTTCAAATCAATCTACAATCTTCACATCGGTTTCAAACTTGCTGTATTTGTGGAAGGCAATACAGTTCATTCCGGTGGTGTTGACCTGTTTGCTCGTCAACGTGACCTGGGCATAGACCGGAAGCAGGAAATCACGGTCGCTGAGCGATACCCAGCCGAAATCAACCGTCGAGGAAGCAGCCGTTAACGGAAAATCAGATGGAATTTCAACGGCTTCCTGTTCCATCCGCAGCACCTGCCATGTGTCGCGGTGGATGTAGACCTGTCCACGGTACCCGGTTACAACCTGGGCTTTTTCAACCTTGAGCAACTGTTTGGAATTAGGTTTGGCCACACGGTAGGAATACACAATACATGGCTGACCGTAAAAATTGACTTTTCCCTGTTCGACAAACTCGGCTTTTGATTCTGGACTAAAAAGGGAAGCCAGTTGGCCCGCAAACTGGCCAGTCGAGGTCAACCCTCCGATTTGATCCAGGGTGAGATTGGTTGAGCTACCGTTCTTCTGTTTGAGCTTGAGTTCTTCACCCCGTTCAGCAAGGTAACTGACCTCAATTTCCAGGTAATCGCCTAATTTCCAGGGTGTTGATGGTTGCTTGAGGTATCGCTGGACTTGCTCCCGAACCACAAAATTCGGCAGGCTGCTGACATAGGCGAGCGCCATGACACGGGCCTGTTCAATGAAAGGAAGGGATTTGAACTCCGGTTTGTCCTGTTCAGGGTGATCATCCAGGGTTTGGGGGTTGAGAGGGCGGGCGATCAAGGCTTTGCGGCGATCTTCTGCCCGCCACAGGGCATTGGAGACCACGGCGGCCCGGAAGAATTTGATTTTGTTGGCATACGCCGACTCCACGGCAAAATCAATTCCCCGGCGGTCAATGTCAGCCGCAATATCATCCGGGTCAAGGGCCTTTGAATAGGCTGTCCGGACGCGCGCCATAATTTCATCCTGGGTCAACGGAGCACCAAAGGGGGAGGGAGCGCTAGAGACCTGCATTTCCTGAACCTGGGCTACGGCAGTTCCAGGGTGCATCAGCCCAAAGCCACTGCCCGAAACTGCCAGCATCGCCAGAGCAATGCCTAAACCAGGTCTTCTCAACATGTGTGCCATAACAATCTTCCTGAATCTGTAGGGTGGTGTGGGAGTTTGCTGAGATTAGTACAGCGGACCAGGAGTTTGCCATGTGAATTCCGGGTTCCGGGTTCCGGGTTGTTTTTGGCGCTGGCTCAAGTATTGAATTGACAGTTTTTCTGATTTGCTATACAACAGGATTGTTATACAACAGATTTGTTGTATAACAATCCTGTTGTATAAAGGAAAATTGAGTATGCTCAATAACCAGGTTGGTCCACCAGTCCGAGGAGATGATTTTTTTGGGAGGGAAGGGATTGTCAACCTGATCTCAACCAAACTCAAAACAACCAATATCCTGCTGGCAGCACCGCGTCGGTTTGGGAAAACAAGCGTGATGTATCGGCTCATGGACGTCCCACAATGGGAATACAAAATTGTGCATGCTGATGTCGAACATGTCTGTGACCCGGCTGATCTGCTGATCAAGCTGGTGGAGCAATTTGCCAGAGATTCGGCACTTTCTAAAATTCTTGACACCGTTACCTGGATCCCAAAACAGGGATTTGGCCTTTTCAAAAAGCATATTCAGGAAATCGAACTGGTAAAGGTCAAGATCAAGATGAAGGAAGAGATTGCCACCAGATGGCAGGCTCATGGAGATGAACTGTTTAAAAAAATCGCCGATTCACCAACTCCAGTTATTTTTTTTCTGGATGAATTCCCAGTCATGATTGACCGGATGGCGCGAATGAACGATGCCAGACGGCAGGAAGTCATCACCTTGCTCAGGTGGTTTCGGGCGCTTCGTCAGGCCCCAGGGCAAACCAAAGTTCGGTTTGTGATTGCCGGGTCCATTGGAATTGATCGTGTTTTGAATGAACTTGGGGAAATTGCTTCAATCAACGACCTGGAAAAAATCAAATTGGACCCGTTCCCCAAACAAGTTGCTGAAGCCTTTCTCGATAAACTTTCCCAACGGGCCAACCTGCCATTTTCAAATCCCTGTAAACGCAAGGTTCTGCAGGTGATTGGCGAGGGAGTTCCCTATTTCATCCAGATTCTGTTTTCTGAGATTATCAAAGCCCAGGCTCAGTCACCGACTCAACTCACACCCGGCTTGATTGAAAAAATCTACCGCGACAAAGTTCTAGGCGTAGACTGTAAGTCATATTTTGATCACTATTTCGGGCGACTCCACGGCTACTATTTGCCACACCAAGAAAAGGCTCTTAAACGCATTTTACGCGAGCTGGCAGTGGTCAGTGGTCTCACGCAAGACGCAGCCTATCAGTTATATAAAGGTGAAGTTTCTCAGCCTTCACATGAAGAATTCAGCCGGTTGATGACCGACCTGGAAAATGATTTTTATGTGGGCTTTGATTCAAGAGGCAGGAAATATAGCTTTGCCTGCAAGTTATTGCGTGATTGGTGGCTTCGGCACTATGGAATGTCCATTACCATCTAATACCAGTTTATAGTCAGTAGTCAGTAGTCAGTAGTTTGCTAAGTTTATTTGATTGAATTATTTGACTGTTCACACAGGCAAGAACTTCACTGTAAACTGGTTTAACACAGAGGAGTCGTCATGGAGTTTTTTTACAACCTGGACTCAATGCGGGAAGAGGAGATCAAAGAAACATTTGTTGGCCGACAGGGTCTCCTGGACGAGTTGGTTGAACTCATTCGTCGCCAGCCGGACGGGGCCGGAGTTCAACATGCCGTTATTCTGGCCCCGCGCGGCATGGGAAAAACCACCATGCTCTTGATGCTCCAATTTGCAGCCCGTGATGGAGAGTTGAAAGAAAACTGGCAACCGGTCAGATTTCCTGAAGAATCGTATGGAATCAATGATTTAGCAGATTTTTGGATTGAATCACTCACCATTTTGGCAGCCGACACCAATGATGAAGAACTCCGAAAACAAACTGAACAGCTTGAGGTTGAATACTCAAACAGTGATGAATTACAGGAAATTGGGCTGGCGGCGCTCAAAGATTGGCGGAACAAGCACGGGAAGCGGCTTCTCTTGCTCGTTGACAATTTCGACATGATTTTGGAGCAAATCAATGATGAACGCGATAACGCCCGGCTCAGAGATGTGTTGATGAACGATGGCACCCTGATGCTCATTGGTGGTACCGTGTCCTTTTTTCGGGAGGCACGAGCCTATGATCAGCCGCTGTATAATTTTTTTAAAATCTTTGAGTTAAAGCATTTAACCTTTGATCAAATGCTTGAATTGTTACGCCGGAGAGCCGAAGTTGACCAGATTGAAAATTTTGAGGAGAAGCTCAAAGCCAACCTGACCCGGCTCCGCGTGCTGGAATATTTTGCGGCTGGAAATCCCCGACTGGTGTTGATGCTCTATCGGGTCGTCACTCAATCAGATCTCACTGAGGTCAGGCTGGCACTGGAGAAATTACTTGACGAGGTAACCCCTTACTTTAAAGCCAAAATCGAAAGCCTTCCGCCACAACAGCGAAAAATCCTGGATTACATTGCCCGTATCAGCAGCAAAACCAACGAAGGACTGACGCCGACTGAGATTGCCACCCATACCCGCCTTTCACCCAATCAAGTCAGCGCACAACTCAAACGCTTGTCGGAGCTTGGCTACGTTCGGTCGGCAAATTTGTCTGGAAGAAGCTCGTTTTACACGCTTTCCGAGCCGCTCTATGCCATCTGGCACCAAATGCGGTTTGGCCGCGACGCCCGGCAAAAGATGCAGTGGCTGGTCAACTTTCTAAAATCGTGGTTCAGCCCTGAAGAAATAAAAGTAGAAAGCCAAAAATTAGCTGAGCGTTTTCTGGAATTTATTCAATTGAATCACTTAAGCAAAGCTAGTAACACACTTGACTATCGCCAGCTAGTGGCTGAAGCAATGGAAGATGAAGAGGAAAAAATCAAAGTTACTGAAAGAATCAATCAAGATATACAAAAATATGTAGAGGTAGCTAAAACTACTCTAAGTAAAGTAAAAAAGATGAAACTTCTTTTCAATGAAAGCCAAAATGCGCTAGCTAACGGACAGCCTTTGGAAGCCTTACAAAAACTAGAAGAGGTGTCGAAAATTGATCCGAGAGGGGAAAGCACATGGATACTGAAAGGAAGAATTCTCCAAGAGCTTGGGCAATTGGAGGAAGCAGGGGCAAACTTTGATCAAGCGCTAACTATCAACCCAAATAATTGCGATACTTTATTGGACAGTGGGCTCATTCAATTAAAGCAGGGTAACTTCGAACAAGCGATCAACAGTTTTGATAAACTACTAAGAATCACTCCAAATGATACATTAGCCTTGTGTGCACGAGGTCTAGCCCAAATTCTCTATGCTATTCACTCTATTGAGTTTGAAAAGATTAGTGATTCAATCAAGTTTATAAAACAAGCACTCAAGCTCGATCCAGAAGACGAATTGGCCAAGGGTGAATTAGCAATTGCCTATTGGGGATTATTTAGCTGGGAAGTTATAAAAGGCAACTTTGAATCAGCAGAACAAAACTGGAAATTAGGTTTGGATAATTTTAATGATTTGTCAGGTAAGTTGAAACAAGCATTATTGAATTTGGTTTCATTTACCTTCAATCAGCTTGTTGAATGGGAACAGATCAATTTTGCCCGAAGATTGATAAGCGAATCTCCTCTGGAAGACCAGTTCTTTCCTCTAGTCCGGGCGATTGATTACCTGAAAACCGGCGACGAGGCCCTGATTGAAAAACTCTCGCCCGAAGTGCGGCAAATTGTGGAGCAGGTCGTTGAAACGCTCCGACCATTGGTTCCTGAAGCGCTGAACAGAAACGTTGCCAAACCAGTTCGGAAAGCGACCGCTGGACCACGACATCGCAGTCGAAAACAACTCGATAAAACATGATCTGTCGAATGACAGAAAATTTGGGACCTTTGGGATTTGGGGCTCTCAATCTTCGAACTATTAGCCCTTTTCATCCCTTTTGTTTTCCCCCGACCCCTGAACCCTGAACCCTAAACCCTGAACCCTAAGAATTTGTCCTAAGAAACCAAACATCTTCTTGCGCGGGGTTTTGCCGGCGTGCTAGAAAAGATCGTTCCAATTTGTTCATTTTCCCGCATTTGCGACCTTTCGGTCATTGGTCATCAGTTCAATTCCAATTTGATTCGTGGCACAGCCAATCAAGTCTGTTTCACCCGCTCTTCTGTCTGATTTCGCCGCATTCAGAGGTCATTTTTTCAAGGGATTTTCCAATCTCACTAAGAATTTGAAGGGAGACGAAGCTTGTATGCGCAGGTATGTCCAAACGTGGGTACTGTGTCTGGTGCTCGGGTGTTTGGTAAGCCCGGTCTGCAATACCCCAATTTACGCCCAATCTCAGGTTAACGCTGCGGATTTACTCGGCCAGGTCACTGACCCAAATGGTGCGGCACTGGCCGGTGTCAAAGTCACGCTCCGCAATCCTCAAACCGGGTACACCCGTGAAACCACGTCGAAAGAAGACGGCACCTATCAGTTTTTGGCCGTACCTTCCGGCAAATATGAAATTGCCGCCGAAGCCGAGGGGTTTTCCAAGTATCTGAGTCAGGATATTTCCCTCACCATCGGTCAGGTGGCAAAATTTGAAGTTGTCATGCAGGTTGGCAACGTCACCGACGAAGTCATTACCGTCACGGCCACGCAACTGATTGAAACCGGTCGAACGTCAGTGGCCGAAACCATCAACCAGACCGCCATCAACAACTTACCGTCAAATGGCCGCAGCTATGTGAACTTCACGCTGCTCACCTCGACAACCACGCGTGACAACCAGCCGTCGCTGGGTCCGGCGCCGACCTCAGGGTTGAACTTCGGTGGTCAACGCGCGCGGGCCAACAACGTTTCAATTGACGGCGCCGATGCCACTGATAACGCCACCAACGGCGTGCGGGCCACGGTTTCACAAGAAGCCGTCCAGGAATTTCAGATTCAGACCAACAGTTATGCCGCCGAATTTGGTCGCGCCTCATCCGCCGTGATCAATATCGTGAGCAAGACCGGCAGTAATGACATTCACGGCAATGTCTTTGCCTTTTTGCGCGATCAATCAGTTTCAGCCCGAAACCCGTTTTCCCTTGATCCAGATTATCCGGCCACCCGGTTCCAGGGCGGGTTTACATTGGGCGGCCCCATCAAACGGGACCGTACCTTTTTCTTCCTTGCCTTTGAAGCCACTCAGCGTCAGGAAACGGGTTTCAACCAGATTGGGAATGACAATTTCGGGTTGTCGGCAGTATCCCCCGGTGATCTGGCGGCGGCGGTTGGGCCATTTCCGGCCCTGCTGACACCTGCTCAACAGGCATTTGTCCAAAACTCAGCCGTGCCGTTTGCCACGCGTGCGACCTATTTTGGTCTGGCGCGCGAAGCTTCAACCGTGGCGCTGACTGGCCGCACTCTGGCCGGGCTGCCAATATTCCCAGCCACGCGGGTGCCTCTTCCAGGGAGCTACGTGGCACTGCGCTCACTGCTGGGGAACTATCCGCAGTCGGAAAAGACCTATTTCCCGTCATTGCGCATTGATCATCGGTTTAACAACAATAACAATTTCTTTGTCCGGGGAAGTTTTACTTCAACAACCGTGACCGGGACACCGTCAAATGGTCAAAACCAGCCAACCGGGATCAATGCCCTCTCGCGCACCGGTTTTACCGGGTCGCGTGACTTCTCGTTGGTGGCTCAAAACGTGACCACCGGGGCGTCGTATGTGAACGAAGCCCGTTTCCAGTATGCCCGACGCGGGTTGAACTATGGTCCACAAGGCTCAACCGTTGCCGTTGAAGTCTCTGGATTTGCCTCATTTGGCCGTGAGCCGTTTTCGCCGGTGTTTCGAACCGAACAACGCTTCCAGGCCACCGACAATATGACCTTGATTCGAGGCGATCACACCATCAAGTTCGGAGTGGATTATAACCTCGTCAAAACAAACGCTTTGTTTGAAGTAAATTTCAGCGGTTTGTATTCGTTTAACAACCTGCTGGTGACCGATCCCTTGCTGGCCTCGCTGCAGTTCCCAGCCAACGCACCGCCGTTTTCACCAGTTCAATCCTATGGATTGGGTTTTCCTGAGTCGTTTGTTCAGTCGTTTGGCGACCCAACCAGCGTGTTTAACAACCCGGAAATCGGCGCGTTTGTCCAGGATAGCTGGAAAATTACGCCGCACCTGACGTTGAACTATGGGGTTCGATATGACGTGGAACTGACCGAGACCTTCCCCGCCGTAACCGAATTGAACCGACTCGCGGAAGATTACCTCAATATCCAGCAGGGATTGCCCCGTGATTATAACAACGTGGCCCCGCGCATCGCGATTTCGTGGGATCCATTCAAGGATGGAAAAACGGCCATCAAAGCCGCGTACGGGCTGTTTTATGGCCGGCCACTGTTGGGCGTGTCCTTCCTTTCAGACGTCAATGATGGGGCACAATCTCCATTCCTGGCCGTGCCGGGACTGGTTGGCGGCGTCAATTTGTTCCAGGGCGCTCAAATCACCCCTGGTCCGGGGCCCACAGTCCCAGGTTACTTGCAGGGGCAACAACGGTTTGATCCATTCAATCCGGCGTTGGGAAATCAGGCCACCTTGCTGCAGATTTCGCCGATTTTGCCGCAAACGCTGCACCTGTCCCGCAATTTCAAATATGACTATACCGGGCAGGCCAATCTTTCAGTTGAACGTCAGCTCACCTCCGACATCGGCCTGGGCGTGACCTACAGCTTTATCAAAGGCTCACAGTTGCTGCGTCCGCGAAACATCAATCAGGCCAACCAGGACTTGCTGTTCCAGTTCCGACGAGGTCTGGCTGGTGATCGTTCCAGTCCACTGTTTGCGCTGGCCCAGATTGTCGGTCCTGGCGGAGAGTTGATTTTCAATCAGTTCCGAGCCACGGGTCCAAACTTTGCCTTTGCCCAGGCTCAAGGCTTGCCCGAAGTGACGGTTCGCCAACTGGCAGCGGCGTTTGGATTGCCACAGGTGCCGGGGATGTTCATTCCGTTTTTCAACGTGAAGAACTATGAATCAAGCGGCAGTTCGGTCTACCACGCGCTGACGGTCAACGTCAACAAGCGCTTTTCCAACAACTTCCAGTTGCTGGGTTCCTACACATGGTCACATGCGATTGATGATTCAACTGATATTCAGACCCAGCAGGAACCACAGGATAACAGCAATCCGGGTCAGGATCGGTCAAATTCAAACTTTGACCAGCGCCACCGGTTTGTCTTTAACAGCGTGTTCCAATCGCCATTCAAGCGCAAGGATGGCGGGGCGTTAAACTACTTCCTGGCCGACTGGACGTTTTCACCGATTATTGAACTGTCTTCCGGTCGCCCATTCAACATTTTCACCAATGATGACCGGACATCGGTGAACAGCGCCAGCACCGCTCGACCAAACGTGGTGCCGCTCGGAACGGCAGGTTCCTTCCCGTCACCGGACGGTAAAGTTGGGCTGGCTCTGCCGCCATTGGGGTCAGTTGGAAATCTGGCCCGGAATTTCTATCGCACGCCGGGCTACGCCTCGGTTGATTTCCGGCTGGCGCGGAAATTCTTCCTGCCACCCAACGAACGCGCCAACATTGAGTTCATCTTCGAGGCGTTCAACGTGTTTAACCGAACCAATGTCAGCGAAGTGCTCTTTTTCTATGAACGCGCCGGACAGCCGTCCAACGCCTTTCCAGCCCGTCAGTTGCAGTTTGCGCTGAAGGTCAATTTTTAAGACAGGGTTCAGGGTTCGGGGTTCAGGGTTCGAAACTTGATTAGGGTTCGGGGTTCAGGGTTCAGGGTTCGAAACTTGAGATGAAAAATGGTACTTCTTACAGGTACACATCAAACCAGTCTGTTGATATCTAAAGTGGCCTTGGAAGAAGTCTTATTTGACAAATCCAAAGTGAAAACCCTGTATTTGGTAGGTTGTTCAATCTCAGAATTATGAAAACCCGGAACCCCGAACCCCGAACCCCGAACCCTACATTTCAACCCCGATTCCGCTTTGCCCTGAAAGACTTTCATCATCTTCAACCAGGGTTTGTCAGTGATCAGGCAACGATTACCGGGTGGTTGGGTTGGGCACATGCCAACGCGCAAGAGAAGATTCACCACCGCGAAGAGGCGTTTGATCGGGTCGGATTTGAGGCTCACATCCAACGCTTGTTGCGGCGTTTAAACCATCGAGCCGATGCCGTCGTCACCAGACAACACGCGCTCAAAGATTTTCTCCATTTTGATCAATCAGCCATGCGAATTTTTGGGAGTGACCAGCCTCCGACCGGAGCGGTTGCCCAGGATCGCATGGCTTTTTTTCAGGAAATTGCCACCACGGCCTTTGCCGAGTTTTTCCCCCTCGCTGATTCTCCTCCAACCGATCTGATCCATGTGACCTGCACCGGGTATTTAGCGCCAAGCTGTGCCCAACAACTGGTTGAAAAACGTCACTGGAGCACCATCACACGGGTCACCCACGCCTACCATATGGGGTGTTATGCAGCGTTTCCAACGTTGCGGCTCGCAGGTGGGTTTTTGAGCCGTGAACGGTTTGAAGGAAACACCCGTGCCCGCGTGGATGTGGTTCACACCGAACTCTGTACTCTGCACCTGAATCCGGCCCTCCATTCCATTGAACAGCTTGTCATCCAAAGCCTGTTTGCCGATGGGTTGATCAAGTATTCGGCGGTCAATCTTGAACCTGAAACTGTGATTGGGTCACCACACCTCACGGTTTTCGCCCAGCACGAACAAATTCTTCCCGATTCAGCCGATGCCATGACCTGGGTTTGCTCAGAGTGGGGTATGCACATGACGCTGGCGCGAACCGTTCCGGAACTGATTGCCCGTGCCCTGCCTGCATTTTTGGAAGTACTTTCCCAAAAAGCTGGGTTTGACGCCGAAGGGCTCAGATCAGGTGCTCGCTTTGCTATTCACCCGGGAGGCCCGAAGATTGTGGCGGATATTCAATCCTTACTCAAATTAAGCGAAGTCCAGGTGGCCGCCAGCAAGCAGGTGCTGGCGGAATGTGGAAACATGTCGTCAGCAACCCTGCCGCATATTTGGGAGCGGCTTTTAAAAGATGACAGAGTCCCATCTGGAACAATGATTGTTAGCCTCGCTTTTGGTCCGGGCCTGACCATGTGCGGCACTGTGATGGAAAAACAGGCCGAATGAAGAATTGAGAAGTTGTTTTTCAGCAAAAAAGTTCCTGTGGGAACAATTTTATAACTCAAATATATTCATGAGTTTACAGCCAAAAGTTTGTTTTCTCCGCTTTTTAGACTACGTTGGATTCACTTGTATCTCAAGCTATTGATAATAAATGATCTAGCTCTTAATTCTTAATTCTTAATTCTTAATTCGAAAAAGATGCTATTTCTGATTGGATTTATTTTTTCAGTTCAAATTGTGGTGATCCTGGTGGATGAGTTTTATTTCCACTACCGGCGTGAAATCCCACGCTGGGAACGGATTGGACATCCGCTCGATACGTTGACCGTTCTGGCCTGCTATGGGTATGCCCTTTCATTTGAGTACAGCCCACGGACAGTTGGTCCATTTATCGGCATGGCCCTTTTTTCGACGATCTTTGTGACCAAGGATGAATTTGTCCATGCCAGATATTGCGAACCAGGTGAACACTGGCTCCATGCGGTGTTGTTTGCCTTTCATCCCCTGGTTTTGGTGGCAATCGCAGCCCTCTGGTCGGGTGTTAGTGCCAGTAATCCACTTGGATTGCCAGCCGTTGTGGCGGGTGTTCCGCTGAAAATCATGCTCATTGCCCAGTGTTTGCTCACTGGCGTTTTTGGAATCTATCAGACGGTTTATTGGAACTGGATATGCCGCAACAACCCCGCGTAGCGGTCAACAATGAAATCTATCATCAACTTGGCGAACGCTGGTACACGGCTCAGGACGATCCGGTGGCGCTGCTGCGGGCCGAAGCCGCGCTACGCAACCCCTGGATGGTTGAACAAATCCAGAACCACTTTGAAACCAGTCAGTTATCGGTTCTTGATATCGGATGTGGTGGCGGTTTTTTAACCAATTTACTGGCGAAGCCCGGATTTCGAGTGGTGGGCCTTGACCAGTCAGTTGAAAGCCTGGCCGTGGCCCGACTCTATGACACAACAGGAACAGTTCAGTATGACCAGGGAGATGCGTACCGGTTGCCCTATCCGGATCAATCATTTGACGTTGTTTGTTCAATGGACTTTCTGGAACATGTTGATGACCCAAAACAGGTTGTCGCCGAAGCTTCGCGCGTCATCAAACCCGGCGGAATGTTTTTCTTTTCAACGTTTAACCGGAATCCGCTGAGCTGGCTGGTGGTTATCAAAGGCGTTGAATGGTTTGTCAAAAATACACCGCCTCACATGCACGTCTATCATCTCTTTATAAAACCATCTGAACTGGGCCGGTTTTGCCTCGATTGTGGGTTTGCCGATCCAACCTTCTACGGATTGCGCCCCAGCCTCAATCGAGCGTTTTTTCAGATGCTGGTCACACGCGTCGTCCCACCCGATTTTTCCTTCACTTTTTCAAACTCATTGCAAACCGGGTATTTAGGCGTTGCAATAAAACAACCCTAAATTGGGTTTCAGGCAGGAACAGTCTGCCGGTGAAACCATATTCGGTTTGAACCATCACTCAAATCCAAATTCAATTCTGACGAAACATCCTCAGCTCAGTGAAGCCTGGGATTTAGCTTGCGGTTGGAAAACTTTTCCTGACAGGTGAGGAGTTTTCTGACTGAAATCAGAATTGCCGTGGAAACCCAGGCAGGCGGCACAATTTCCCTCTGGAGGTCATTCCCATGGCATCGCTCACCTGGGAAGATAAGCTGTTGCAGCGCGCCGTTGATCAGGGCCTGGTGCCAGCCTCGGTGTTTCTTGAACCAGTTACCATCACCATTCCGGCGGCCAATCTCAATCGAGACACCCCTTTTCGATATGGACCCAAGGTAGATCCTCTCATTGATCAGGGAATTATTTCTGAGTTCCAGGTTCAGTCGCTGCTTCGGCAAATGAAAGCTGAAGGGAGTTTCGATGCGAACCAGGAAGGTGTCTCCCGATGGCCAACTCACTTTTTGGAAGACAGTCTGCCCAATGGGGAACTGACTCTTCAGCCCAAAACGCTGACTGACCCCAACCCTTACCCGCCGATTGAAGATCCTTTTCCAGTTGAGAATTGGGATCGATATGAATTCTTGGGCCGACTGGGCGAAGGGGGGATGGGATGTGTCTATCTGGCCTGGGATAAACAGCTTAGCCGTACCGTTGCGCTGAAATTTATTCGCAGCGGAAGCCGTCAACTCGAAGAACGTTTTAAACTCGAAGCCCGCGCTCAGGCCCGCATTGAGCATGAAAATATCTGCAAAGTTTTTGAGGTTGGCGAGGTGAACGGGCAAACCTACATCGCGATGCAGTTTATTACTGGAAAGTCCCTGCATGACGCCCACAAAGAAATGACTCTGAGCCAGAAAGTGTTTGTCATCAAAACAGTGGCCGAAGCCCTCCACACCGCACATCGGCTGGGAATCATTCACCGCGATATTAAGCCAGCCAATATCATAGTTGAAACAACCGATGAGGGCAGCCTCCGGCCAGTGGTGATGGACTTTGGGTTAGCACGCGAAGCAGGCGCGGATGGAATGACTGAAACGGGGGCGATTTTGGGAACTCCAGCCTATATGTCGCCCGAACAGGCACGTGGGGAAATCCATCATCTGGACCGGCGAACTGACGTCTATAGCCTGGGGGCCACGCTCTATGAATTAGTCACGGGTCGCCCTCCGTTCCAGGCTGAAAACGCAATCAAAACGGTGCTCAAGGTCATCCATCACGATCCGGTTCCGATTGGAAATCTGGTGCCCCAGATTCCGGCTGATGTTCAAACCATTGTTATGAAGTGTTTGGAAAAAGAGCCGTTACGCCGTTATGACTCAGCCCTGGATCTGGCTGGAGATTTGCAGCGCTATCTGGATGGTGAGCCGATTACCGCCCGCTATTCGACTATTTTCTATCGGATCAAAAAACGGCTGTTGAAAAACAAACTGGCGTTTGGCATCGCGGTTACTTCGCTCTTGTTGATGACCGGGATGGCTGGAATTGCCCTCAGAAATGAAATGCGAACCCGCCAGCAAGCCCAACTGGCTCAAATGTTTATCTCTGAAGCCGAACAGATTGAGACCAACCTTCGATTGGCATATATGTCGCCGGCCCACGATGTACGGGCAGAGCAGCAGGCAGTTCGCCAACACCTGAAACACCTTGAGGAACGCATCGAAGAAGCAGGTAGTCTGGCTGAAGGGGTTGGAAATTATGCACTGGGGCGGGCCTATCTAGCACTCACTGATTATGATCAGGCAAATACCCACCTGCAGGTGGCCGAAAATGCCGGAATGAAAAGCCCTGAACTGGATTATGCCCTTGGTCGCACACTCGGCGAATTTTTTCGGCGTGAACTGGCCCGGCAGGTCCCGGCGGAATCCGAACGAGAACGGAAGCAGCGCTTGAAAGGACTTGAGGAAACCTATGCGGTTCCAGCTTTAAAACATTTGGAAGCCTACGCCAATTCTGGCGGTTGGATGCGCACCGAAGAAGCCGCCTATGTTCGAGGATTGATTGCCTTTTATCGGCGTGACTATCCCCAGGCCCTGGAGAAAGCTCAGGAAGCACTGGTCCAAAGACCCTGGTTTTCTGAGGCAGTGCTTTTGATTGGCGATATTCATCGAACCCAGGGCAATGAATATCTCGCTTTAAAAAAGATTGAGAAGTCACTTGAGCAGTTTCAACTGGCCCACGGGGCGTATGCACAGGCGACTGAAATCAGCCGGAGCCATCCCCAGGTTTTTGAATCAAAAGCTGATTGTGCGGCTTCGGTTTTTGAGGCAATTGTGTATCGCAATGCCTTTGAAACCCGCGAAGATACCGAAATTCGCCAACAGTTTGCACAGACAATCCTGATTTGTGATCAGGCGCTGGCGGTTCAACCTGATAATCCACGGGTGTGGTTGGCCAAAGCCCGATGCAAATGGCGAATGGCAGATATTCTGGCCGTTTGGCGACAGTTTACCGAATCTGAAAAACTGGTTGACGACGCCCTGGAATCCGCCACCCAAGCGCTCGAAATCAATCCTCAATTCGCCGATGCCAATGCCACAATTGGCCGCATCTGGTACATCAAAGGTTTGAACGCCAATGATTTAAAGCAGGATGTTACACCCTTTCTTCAGAACTCAATTCGATATCTGGAACAGGCCATCCACCAAAAACCAGACCAGGCTCTATTTCACTATAATCTTGGATTGGCGTATTTCTTGCTGGATTTGTACCAACGACGGCATGGCCTGGATAATACATTAGCCCAGCAACAACTCATCATGGCACTGGAGGCGTCTCTTCAGCATAATCCAACCCACATCAGGTCATTGATTACACTGGCTGGGGCCTATGCCGAACAGGCTCATCAGGAATGGCAACGCGGCAACTCACCACTCTTTTTTTACCGGCAGGCCATATCGCTTGTTGAACGCGCATTGCAGGTCAATGAGACTGACCTGCGTGCAATCGAAGCCGTTGGAACGCTTTACCTGGAACGAGCCACATTTGAAATCCTTCGAGGTCAAGATGCCAGTTCCTGGATTCAACTCGCCGCCGAAGCAAAGCAAAAATTACATGCCTTGTCACGCGAAAAACCAACTGAGGTCTATCTGGCGGGGTATATTGAATTCACCAAAGCTCGGAACGAGTTTGAAATCCTGAATCATCTTTCACCGGATCTGAGAACTGCCCGCAATCTATTCAAACAAGTCGAATATGAACTCCTTCCGGAATCGTTCACTCCAGACTATTTCCAAACCCTGGGCAATCTGGAGCTGCTTGAGGCACAAATCGCCATTCGAAATGGAAAAACGCCAACCCAGGCGTTTGCAAATTCCAGAGCCTCTTTCACCAAAGCGCTTGCGGCTGAGCCAGCCAATCCAAACATCCTGTTTTTGATCGTGAAAAGCTACAATTTGGAACTCAACCACCTGTGGGCACAACGCAAGCCAATGCAGTCAGTTATCGAGGCATCAACCAGATTTGCGGAATTGCTGGCCGGCACGCCTTTCCTTGAAAATGAGAAAAAAGCGGAACTGGCACTCTGGCGACTCCATCAGGCACAGGCTGAGTCGGGTGATACTCGATTGCAGAAAATACAAATCGCTCATGACCAGCTCCAGGAAATCATCTCTGGAAATCAATGGCTGACCAGATCATATCAACACTTCTTGAGCGACAACCCAGAGAAAATTGAGAATTGAGAATGAAGAAAGTGGTTAGTGGTTATACCATTTTGGAATGAAGCGGTCGTATTAGAAAACAGTCAAGTCATTCAATAAAATGAACTTAGTGAACTACTGACTACTGACTACTGACTACAAACTGGTATAACCACTAACCACTAACCACTTTCTTCATTCTTCATTCTCAATTCTTTATTCAAAGTTACCACTGAAAGGCTTCAATTCGGCCCAGGGCTGCCGCCAGATTGATGCGGGCGGCGGTGTACTGATAGAGCGCCGTGATGCGCGCATCACGGGCATTGGCCAGCGCGGTCTGGGCATTGGTGACTTCGATGTTGTCGCCAAGGCCGACTTCAAAGCGTTCACGAGCCAGTTCCAGTTCACGTTGGGCCAGCGAAAGCCCCTGTTCGGCGCTGGTTAATTGCGTTCCAGCCAGGGCCAGCGTCTTGACGGCCAGCCGAACATCCTGTTTGACCTGGGTTTGGACATCCGCCAGTTGAGCCAGTGCCTGCCGTTTGCGACTGGTACTTTCCAGGATTCGACCATACGTGGCACCACCATCAAAAATTGGAACGTTGACCCGAACGCCAAAAGTACGCGTTGGCAGCGTCAGTTGACCTGGGCGCGGACCGCTCAGCCCATAATCGGCAACGGCTTCGACCGATGGGGTCCAGTCGGCCTGCGAAGCTTTTTGGTCAAGTTCCTGACG
Source organism: Acidobacteriota bacterium (assembly GCA_016208495.1). Classification (NCBI taxonomy): domain Bacteria; kingdom Pseudomonadati; phylum Acidobacteriota; species Acidobacteriota bacterium. Next base: position 41,299 of record JACQXX010000127.1, read on the forward strand.
CTTGAGTTCGTGGCCGGCAATTTGAACTTCCAGCCGTTCGGTGAGCGCTGATTCAATCGCTTTCTGTTCTTCCGGGAGCGTTTCGGGCAAATACCGGAGTTCACTCGTCAACACCAGGTTTTGATCAAGTGGTAACCCCGTAACTCGGAGCAGGCCCAGCCGGGCGCGTTCGGCATTGGTTTCAGCCTGGACCCGTTTGACTTCTTCATCAGAAAGTCGTGTCCCGGCCCGGACGACATCCAGAGCGGTTGCCAGCCCGGCATCACGCTGGTTTTGCGCCAGTTTGAGCAGGGAACGGGCGAGTTCGACATTGGCCTGGGCGGCTTTGACAGATTGTTCAGCCCGGACAAGCTCCAGATATCCAAGGAGCGCGGCATTTGTGACCTGTTCTTTGGCAAATACCAGTTGGGAATCAGCGATTTTCTTTTCAATTTGACTGCTCTGGTACCGTCGAATGGCTGACAGGCTAAACAGGTTTTGAACCAGCTCCAGTCGAGCGTCAAACGTGTCATAGGCAAACACCGCCGACTGACCCGCCAGCAACTCAGGCGGAAATCCTTGAGCCGCCAGGTTGACCGAGGTATTCAACCGACCAACCCGGCCAGAGACATTGGGCAACAGGGCCGAAAGCGATTGCCACACCCGGCCCTGAACTTCCTGGCGCTGCTCCTGGGCCAGAATTGTCTGAAGATTGTTCTTGACGGCCAGTTCGATGGCTCGCTCCGGCGTCAACGAAAGTGGTTCAAGGTGTGGTTCAGGAGACACCACTGATGTCGCTGGAAGTGGTGAAACTGCTTGAGGTTGTGTCAACCCAGCCAGCACAAGGCCAGGGATGTGGAGTTTGCGTCTTGAAGACCCAACGAGGGGCTGGGGGCTGGGGGCCAGGGGTTGGGGGATAGACATAATTTCCCCATATCCTCGTGTCGCGCCGTTTTGTTCCTGGGCAGTCACTGGTGGACAAACCAGGAAGAGCGCCAGAATCAAACCAGTGGTGACTTTCAACGCTTCAGCCGCCTTTGGTTTTCGAGAACTGGAAAAGAAACGGACCCACACTTCGCCAATTTGTTTCCAGCCTGCCCAGTTGGCCCAGTCGTCAAACACTGAGTAAAACACCGGCACGACCACCAGCGTGAGCAACAGACAGAGCGTTTGCCCGCCAACCACCAGGACGCCAATTGAGCGGTTAGTTCCAGCGCCAGGGCCGGTTGCCAGAATTAACGGCAACATGCCAGCCACAAAGGCAATGGTTGTCATCAGGATTGGCCGCAAGCGTTCGCGGTTGGCCTGCAAAATCGCTGCCAGCCGATCCATTCCTTTGGCTCGCAGGCCGTTGGTGTGGTCAATTTGCAAAATGGCGTTTTTCTTCACCACGGCAAACAGCACCAGCAACCCAAGTCCTGAAAAAATGTTGAGTGACTGCCCGGTGACCAAAAGCGAGAGCAAACCGAAGGGAATCGCCAGCGGCAGCGTGAGCAAAATAGTGACCGGATGGATAAATGATTCAAACTGGGCTGCCAGCACGATGTACATAAAGATAAAGGTCAGGGCAAACGCCAGCACGAAATAGAAGGCAGCGTCATTGAGTTCTTTGGCATCGCCCGCGAGAACTCGCGAATATCCTGGCTCCAACTCAAGACCAGCAAAAACCTGGTCAATCTGGGTGGTAACTTCTGACAGCGACCCGCCCGGCGCAATGTTGGCCAGCAGGGTCACCTGACGTTGCCGGTTGAGACGTTCGATAACGGCGGGCCCGCGGCTTTCAACAAACGACACCACGTTTTCCAAAGGCACCGCTCCGGACCGGGTTGAAGGCACCGTCATTTGGGCCAGTTGCTCGGGCTTGATGCGCTGGGCTTCAAGCGCCCGCACGCGAACCTCAAACTGGTCATTTCCACGGGTCAGCCGCGACGCTTCGACTCCGGCCACAAAAATATTGAGTGACGTGGCGATGTCTTCGACCGCCACACCCAGGTCAGCCGCACGCTGGCGATCAATCACGGCCCGGACTTCGGGTTGCCCAAGTGCGAGCGTTGAGTCAATGTCCACCAGGTTTGGAATTTTCTTGAGCTGTTCTTTCAGGGTGTCGGCATACAGTCCCAGCTTTTCCAGGTCGGGACCGTTCAAAACATATTGAACGGTCGAATTGCGATATCCGCCGCCTGAAAACGGAGGCACTGGTTGCAGACTGGTTCGCCACTCTTTCGGATAGCGAGCCAGCAACTCGCGGGCTTTGACAATCAGTTCGGCCTGCGAGGCGTCGCGTTCGTGGATTGGACGCAGCTTGACATAGATATAGGCGTTGTTGGCTTCCTGTTGTTCACCGCTTCCAATTGTGGTCAGCGTGTCGGTCACACCGGGAAGCGCGCGCAAATCGGTGGCAACTCGCTCCAGCAGGGTTGAGGTCTGGGCCAAGGTGGTGCCTTCAGGCATCCGGAGGTTGATCTCAAACTGTGATTCGTCATCCAGCGCAATAAAATCACCGCCCACCATTCCACCAATCGGCACCACCGACACGATGACCAGAACACAGACGGCAATCACTGTTTTGCGATGGGTCATAGACCAGTGCAGCAGCCGTGTATACCACTGCTCAACCGGGCCAAACCAGCGATCAGCCGGAGTCTTTGCCTCGTGTCCATCTTCTTTGGAATGTGGTTTTAAGATCCGAGCACACAGCATCGGTGTCAGGGTAAATGACACCAGCATCGAGATGCCGACCGAAGCGGCGGCGGTCAATCCAAACGGCGCCAAAAAGCGGCCCACAATACCGCCCATAAACGCGGTTGGAATAAACACCGCCATCAAGGAAAGCGTCGTGGCCAGTACAGCCAGTCCAATCTCACGGGTGGCTTCGATGGCTGCCGGAAATGGCGCAAAGCCTTTTTCACGGATAAATCGCTCGATGTTTTCAAGCACCACAATTGCATCGTCAATCACCACACCCACCATCAGCGTCAATGCCAGCAGGGTAATGATGTCGAGCGTGTATCCAAAGGCCGCCATCAGGGCAAAAGTTCCAATGATTGAAATTGGAATGGCAATCCCGGCAATGAGTGTGAGCCCAAATCGCCACAAAAACAGAAATACAATCAAACAGGCGAGCAGGCTGCCTTCAAAAAGGTGGGTTTTGACATCATTCACGGCGGCTTCGACAAAAACCGACTGGTCGGAAACAATCTGAAAGGTGACATCAGAGGGAAGGGTTGGGCGGATTTCTTCCAACCGCTCTTTGACGGCGCCAATCACGGCAACAGTATTTTCACCAGAACGCTTTGAAATCAAAAGAGTTACGGCTGACTGGCCATTGAGCAACGAAAGCGAGCGTTGTTCTTCAGTACCGTCTTCAATCGTGGCAATATCGCGCAGTCGCACCACGAAGTCACCGCGCTGGATGACCGGAATCGTTTCAAAATCTGGCACTTCCAGCAGTTTCCCCAGGGTGCGGAGGGTAAATTCCTGGCTTCCCTGAGGAATTCGGCCACCTGGAACTTCAAGATTCTGGCGGCGAACCGCTTCGACAACTTCGACGGCTGATACACCATAGGCTCGCATTCGGTCTGGATTGACCAGGACTTTGATCTCGCGCTTGTTGCCACCGATGATGCGGACCTGTCCGATTCCGGGAATGTTTTCGATCCGTTCCTTGATCAACTTTTTGGCGATGTCGGTTACCTGCACCAGTGGTCGAGGCGCTGCCACCGCCACCTGCATCACTGGCGAAGAGTTGGTTTCAAACTTCTGAACCGTCGGGGTCTCAATCGTTTTGGGAAGATCGGAAATGACCAGATTCACTTTGTCACGAACTTCTTGAGCCGCGACGTCAAAGTTTTTATCCAGATTGAACTGGATAAACACCTGGGACACACTTTCAACCGAAGTTGATCGTAACTCTTTGATTCCACTGATGGTATTGACCGCAGCTTCGATCTTATCGGTAATTTCGGTTTCGATTTCAGCCGGAGACGATCCCGGATTGGCCACCGTCACCGTGATGACCGGAAAATCTACCTTCGGGAAACGATCCACTCCCAGTGAAAAGTAAGAAAATGCACCAGCCACCGTCAGTGCCAGGATCAGCATGGTGGCAAAAACCGGGCGATTGACACAGATTTCGGCTAATTTTTGCATAATTGATGACCATTTTGGGGTTCCGGGTTCCGGGTATGAAAAAAACAAAAAGGACAAAAAGGACGAAAAGGACGAAAAGGGAACAAGGTGAAGTAAAAGCACTATTGCGTTGAACCTCGCCTGCTTTCGAAAACCCTGAACCCTGAACCCCGAACCCTGAACCCTGTATTATTTCGACTGAATTTCAACCAGTGCTCCGTCAATGAGTTTGGCGGGTGGGCCCACGACAACCTGATCCTCCGGCGTCAACCCGGTCAGGATTTCGATTTCCTCTCCGTCGCGGGAACCAGGCTGCACGATTCGAAGCCGGGCTTTATTCCCTTCAATCACATACACCCCGGAGGCATTGAGTGCCGGTTGGTAAAACACCGCTTTGGCTGGCACAAACACAGCGGCACGTTGTTCGGGCTGTGCGATACGGGCTTTGACAAACATTCCAGGACGCAGCACGCCGTCGGGGTTTGCCAGTTGGGCTTCGACCATCAGTGAGCGGGCGTTCTGGTCAACGATTGGGTTGAGTGCCGTGACTTTGGCAGCAAATTTCCGGTCTGGAAACGCATCGCTGGCGAGGGATACTTCCTGGCCAATTGTGACTTTGGAAAGCTGGGTTTCTGAAATCTGAAGCTGGACCTTGATTGGATCCTGACGCACAATCATCGCCACCGGAGTGTCCGGCATGACGTATTCGCCTTGATTGGAAAGCCGCTCCACGACAAATCCGGAAAACGGCGCCCGAATCGTCAAGTCAGCACGGCTTTTTTCAGCCAGTGCGACCTGGAGCCGGGCCTGCTCAAGTGAAGCGCGGGCGGCGGCGACAGATTGAAATTCCTGGCGGGCAACTTTGATCGTCACATCCAACTGCCGTTGAGCCGCTGTGGCATTGGCTCGTGCCGTTTCAACCTGGTGCCGTGCCTGATCAAACTGGACGCGGGGAATGTTGTCGTTTTGAGCCAGTTTTTCATAGCGTTTGAAATTGGATTCAGCCAGCCGAACCGCACTTTCAGCCGCTTCGAGGTTGGCCTGGGCCGAAGCGACTTCAGCCATTTTCATCGGGTCAAATTCTGCATCACCCGTCACGCCCAGCCGGCTTTCGGCCTGTTTCAAAGCGGCTTCAGCCTGTGCAACACCAGCTTTGGCCTGATCAAGCCGAAGATTGGCTTCACGCGGATCCAGTCGCGCAAGCGTGGTTCCTTCTTTGACAAAGTCACCCGACTGAATAGGGATTTCAGCAATCAATCCAGTGGCATTCGCCGCAACTTTCGAACTTTGAATTGCGGAAATACTCCCTGTTGTCTCCAAATAGGTTGGGAGCGTCCGCTGAAAAACCGGTTTTACCTGAACCATCAACGGAGCTGGCGGTGCCGCGTCAGCCCGAGTTGGTGTAGAGGCTTTCCCCTGACAGCCAGCCAGTCCGACAAGGCAAAAAATGCCCAATCCAAAAAGTGAAAAAGTAGATTTATTTTTCATATTTTTTCAATGTACCGTCCAGACGGTTTGTAAAAAAATGAAGACAGTCACCCAATAAAAAGAATGAAGAATGAAGAATGAAAAAAAGTGGTTAGTGGTTAGTGCTTAGGGACTGTAAAAATACAACTTCCCGTTTTTATCGAAAGTCACCCGGAGAGATCCAATTTCAGAACAGGAAACCACGAAAAAACACGAAAAACACGAAAAAGAAATCTAAAGACTTCAATGGGTTCTGAGCTTTTGTCAGGGAAAGTGCCACCGAACTCAAAAGAAAATGGCTTCAACCCAAATGAAAATCGGGAAGTTGTTTTTTAACGCTCCCTTAGTCACCTTATCACTCTGTCACCTTGTCACCTTATCACTCTGCCACCTTGTCATTTGTCACCCTGGGTCATCTCCAACATGACCGCCACAAGGTTGTCCTGTTGTTCCTGAGACATCGTCCATAGGCCAAGCATTTTAAAAAAGAACATCGCATCCGAAGCCAGCGCCGCAATCAACGCCGGAGTTGGGGTAAGGCTGTCCTGGGCCATCAATTCATACCAGCCGTGCAATTTTTCCCGGAAAGGACCAACCAGTTCGTGGTTATTGGCGACTGCAGCCAGAATCGCGGCGCCAACTGAAAAATTCTCCTGGGTCGCATTGGCCGGGTCGAGGTTTGATTTGATGTAGGCTCTGGCCCACGAACCAGGAATATCACCTTCAGTTTCCCGATGATTGAGCAAAATGGCTTCATACTCGGAACACAAGGAATCAACCATCCCCTGGATCAGGGCTTCCTTGGTTTTAAAGTGGTAGAGCACTCCACCTTTACTCACGCCCGATTCACGTGCCACGGCGTCAATCGTCAGTGCATTGACCCCGTCACGAACAACGATTTGTTGCGCGGCCTGTAAAATTGCAATCCTGGTGTTGGCGGCAGCCGTGGCAATTTGAGCGCGTGATTTTCGGGGGGCTTTTTCCATAAGTTTTCAATTTTTTTGCGAGTGGGAATAAGTGTTGTATGCACCGTCCGTCTGGACGGTATATATATACCGTCCAGACGGACGGTGTGTCAACAGAAAAATCCTGGGTTTGGGGTTCAGGGTTCAAGGTTTAGAAAAAAAAAGGACATCAAGGACCAAAAAGACATAAAGGACATAAATTCAAAAACCCGGAACCCGAAATCCTGACAAGATGACCGACTGACAAGGTGACAAGATGATTTCTTTCATCCTTCATCCCTCATCCCTTCAGGAACCCGGAACCCGAAGACTCACACCCAAAATTCAATTTCGACCTTTTTCTCAGGCAGCAGGCGTGGGTCACGACCAGCGGCAAGTTCGTTGCGGATTGATTCAATCAAGACGTGGATGGTGTCGGCTTCGGTGTTGGAAAATTCAGCTCCAAACTGGCGAATCGTCTGCATCTGGTTGTTCAAAATAGCAATATCCTGGTCAATGATACGTTGGGCCAACCAGCGAATCAGTGGCCGTGCCGGGAGATTCCAGATACCATAGTTGTAGGTCAAATCCGTATAAACCAGCGTTTCGTCATCACTCACTGGAATTGATTGTGAAGTAATGATAAAGCGTCGTTTTTGGCTGAAAATATAATCAACCGAAGTGATATTTGGCAGATGGAATGAATCAGTGTGCTGGATTTCGCGAGCCGTGGGGTTCAGAAACTTTGAAAACCACCCAAAATTGGACCGTTCGTTGTGATACGCAACCACCACGGAACCGTTTTTTCGGGTGATCTGAGCGGTAAATCGTTCGGCTTTGGCATCGCGGAAAATGCGGGGATGAACAAAGGTGGTATGCGGAATATCAACAAAATTCTCGACACAATTGGTCACGGTATTGTGAAAGCGGTTTTTAAGTCGAATAGCTGCCCAACCAGGAGTTCCATAAAAGGGAATCGCAAAGGGGGAAAACTGATGTTCGCAGGTTTGGGAGAGCCTGACATAGAGATACCCATCCTGCTCACATACCGGAAAGCTCCGAGCACAACGATTTTTTCGAACTTTGCTTTCCGGGCCTTCAGATGGAACACTTACCACCTGTCCCATTCCATCATAGATCCAGCCGTGATACCCACACTGAAGCTTCCCGGCATGTACTTTTCCAGTTGAAAGCTGTGCACAGCGATGCAGACAGCGATCTTCGAGCGCGACTGGGCGGCCCGTCTCATCCCGAAACAAAACGAGCCATTCGTCCAAAATTTGAACCGGCCAGAGGCAATCTGATCGGAGGTCTTTTGATTCGGCAGCAATGTACCAGAAGTCTTTGAAATCCATGGGTGGTTAGATGGGGCTGAAAAAACCGGGGCTCAGGGCTCAGCCCTGGTTTTCTCATCCCAGGTATTTCACCTTCAAGGAAGCTGTCAATTGCAATTGACAGGCAAGCCGGGCCCGTGGATTGGCGGGCGCAACGATGTCGAGGACTTCGAGTTCATCGGGGAGCGGGTCAGCCAGATGGCCGTCCGAAACGTCTTCGATTTCAATCAAACAGGTGCCACAAATTCCGGTTCGGCAGCCAAATAAAATCGGTGAGTTCCCAACATCCAGATGATCAGCCAGCCACTCGCCTTCCGGCAATGTAACTGGTGGTAACGGGCTTTGGCTATAAGAAATTTCTTTGAAGGGTCGTGATTGATTGGACATTAAATCAGGGTTCAGGGTTCGGGGTTTGGGGTTCAGGGTTCGGGAAAAGGACAAAAGGGACATAAAGGACATAAATTCGAAACCCTGAAACCCGAAACCCGAACCCTTTAAAAGTCTATTTCCCGAAAGAACGCTTTCAACGCCTTTTGGTTGGTCTTCAGATGTTCGGTAATTGAATTGCGGCCCATGATTGTCATTTCGCGGTTGGTCTGGTCAACATATTGCAGGTCAGCCAGGTACTCTTTATACGATTCCATGGCAATTTCACGGCTTTTGGCACTCAGGTGTAAGCCTTCTGATTCTTCAGCAAAACAGCGCCACATCATTTGACGAGCCTCGGCATCAGTCATCGAAAAGAGTGGTGATCGCAAAATCTCATACACGTTCCGAAACAGCGCCGGGTCATACCAGAACAACCCGTTTACCGCCGTTGAGAAATGAAAATGGTCCCGCTGTGTGCCGTGGAGCGTCCGATTGGCAACCCATTTTTCAAATGGAGTTGGATCGGGCAAGGCGGTCAAAACATCATGCGAAATGATCGTCGAACTGTTGAAATGAAACGATTCGTCCAAAAAGTGGAAGTAGCTGATTTGGGCTGGGACCGGTGAGGTTTCCTTCTCAGGTGAACGGGCGTAAAACTGGCTCAATTTGTGTTGAACGAGTTTCCCGTTAAGCGTTCGAACTCCGCGAACGGCAAAATACTGACAGGCAATAAAGGCATTATTTGATGACAGTAACGAATAGGAATTGAGTTGGAGTTGTCGCCAGAAGTCCATCACCCGGTTGCTATTGCGAAACATCATGGTTGCCACATACGGACCTCGCATTGGGTAGGTAAACAACCGTTTGCCAAATACCGCCAGTTCAAAAGCTTCACCAATGGTTTTAAAGGCGTTGATATGCGCTCGTTCCTGGGCAGATTCCAGGTCGAGGATATCACACACGGTCCGGAAATCTTCCAGGGCGTAAAGTCCTGCCGCACTGGTCTGATTAAAGAAAATAGTCGCGATTTCAGCCGAAATAATCTGTGAATAATAGGCCACCCAGTACAACTGGTTTAATTTGATGCGCTGCTCACTCGTGGCGCTCTCCCACAATGGCGTGGCAAAGAGCAGTGAAAAGGCTTCTGGATTCCAGTACTGATCCTGACAGGTCTTAAAATCAAACTGTACTGCCAGGCGATCTATTTCCTGAGTGCTGTCCTGGTCACGATTTTTCCGGAGATTCAGCTCCAATTTGCGACAGGTTTTCTGGTCGTCAAGGAGTGAACGGCGAGTTAGCGGGTGAGAGAAAGTGTGGTTCATGGAAATAGCCTGATCAAGCCGGTTTTGGCATCGAATAGATTCGTCACCAGACCGGGAGCGAATCACCAAAAGTTGCCCTTCCTGGAGTAAAACACCCTTTTGCGTCCAGGGTTTCAACCAGATTGGAAGTTGCGGGAACAGCACGAATCAAATTCTGAATCAGCCGAAGTTTTCTCAAAGTTGATTCTTCGGCGTCGAGTTCACAATAAAGGCGCGATTTTTGGGATAAGGAAAGGTGGCCTTTTACCTGCTCAACCTGACCCAAAACCATGACCGGACCAATTTGAATCATCCGCAGAAACACCATCACGATTTCCGCAATCCGATCAAGAGCTGGCGCGGCAAACATCCGCTCAGAACAAAGAACAACCCCGCTCCCATGATGGCGGGCTTCATCTTTTAAAATTCGTTCCAGAACACCACCAAAATCAGGCATGAGACAGGCTTTGGCCAGGTTCCGGTAATGGGCAATTCCCCAGCCCTCAAGAACAACTTGAATCAAAAATTGCAACACGGCGGGTGATTCGGTTTCAAGGATCTGGGCTAAAAATGTGACAAAGGGGTTTTCAGAGGGTGATGAAACGGTTGTGAGACCGAGAAACTGAGAAATCAATTGAAAATGGGTGGCTTCCTCAGCCGCAAACTGGCAATACAGCATCTGGGTTTCCAACGATTCGGCCATCAGGGCCATTTTCGGGGCAAAATACATGCCACATTTTTCAATCCAAAACGCTTCTTCGAGGATGGCTCGACTGCACCCAGCCAGAATTGCCGATCGTTCTTCAACTGTAGCTTCCTGGAAGATCTGTGACCGATCAAGCTGAAAAAATGAAGCCGGCCAGAGCGGGCCCCGGTCAGTGGCCTGGTTGGCGAGTCCAACTTCTGGCACCCGTGAATCCAGAAGACGCTGGAGGCGATGGTGTTGATGTAGCTCTGGAAGTTCTAATCGAAGTGGAATCATGTCGCCCATCTCTCACATTCTCGAAGAATATCTCCCAACCAGGGGGCTCCCCCAACACAGTGGATGAAAGTCAGGTGGCTTCACAGAGTTTCCGCTCCCAGTCGTTATGTCAAGAGCAGATGTGACAGTTGCTCAATATTGACAAACACGACTAGCCTCATCTGACGGAATATGCTAAATAGCGAAATTCATTCCATCTTGCCAAACGTGCCTCCAAGAAATTCTCATCGCGTCAATTGTTCCGAGTAAATTGGCAATGAACCTGGATAATTTTAAAGGTTCGCCCCTACCCAAGCCTTTTCTTTTCTATTGTTTCCTATGCTTGCAGGATCAAAATTCACTTCTCAGTTGTTCAAGACCGTTGCCTCCCTGGTTCAATGGATCGATTCTGACTTTGCCAGTAAAAAGCTCAAGGAAATGGATTTACCTGATCGGGTTGACCTGATTCGGACCGTTCCGTTCATTGCCTTGCACCTGATGTGTCTGGCGGTGTTTATTGTGGGTTGGAGCTGGACGGCTGTCCTGACAGCGATTGCGCTGTATTTTGTCAGGATGTTTGCCATCACCGGGTTCTATCATCGCTATTTTTCGCATAAGACATTCCATACCTCCCGGATAGCACAATTCCTGTTTGCGGTGCTTGGGGCTTCAGCCGTCCAACGCGGCCCGCTCTGGTGGGCCTATATCCACCGTCATCACCACCAACATTCAGACAAAGAAGGCGACTTTCATTCACCTATCCAGCGAGGGTTTTGGTGGTCTCATATCGGCTGGATTACCAGCCCCAGGAATTTTCCAACTGATTATAACCGGGTTCGTGATCTGGCCAAATTCCCAGAACTGGTCTTCCTGAACCGGTTTGACACACTTGTTCCGACCGCGCTGGCAGTTGGGTTGTTTTTCTTTGGAAAAGTGTTGGAATGGTATGTTCCAGGCGCCGGTACAACCGGGGTCCAGATGCTGGTGTGGGGTTTTTTTGTGAGCACCACCGTGCTCTTTCACGCCACCGCTTCGATCAATTCCTTAGCCCACCTTTTTGGCCGCCGCCGATTTCAAACCGGTGACTGGAGTCGCAACAATTTTCTTTTGGCCTTGATCACCTTGGGCGAAGGTTGGCACAACAATCACCACAAATATATGTCAACCATGCGAGCCGGCATTCGCTGGTGGGAGATTGATATCACGTTTTATGTGCTGAAAATGATGTCCTGGATGCGGATTATCTGGAATGTGAAGTGAGGATTTTGGGCTGAAGAAAACGGGATGGGGTTGCTTATACCCGACTTCTTCAGCCCGAAGTTTTCAGCCCTGGATTTCTCAGTATTTCGGAACACTCGGATCAACATCAGTTGACCAGGCGGTGATGCCGCCTTTGAGGTTGATCAACCGGCCAGGAAAGCCCGCTTCTTTGAGTTGAGCAATTGCTTTTGCGCTCCGACCACCCATTTTGCAATGCACCACGGTTGTCAGTGTCGGGTCAATTTCAGATTGACGACCGACGACCTGCCCAAGCGGGATCAGTTTGGTATAAGGTAAGCGTGCGATTTCATATTCATAAGATTCACGCACGTCAATAATTTGCAGGTTCTCTCCGGCATCAATCCGCTGTTTTAATTCCACGGCTGTGATTTCAGCCAGTTCATCTTTTGGTGAACTGCCAGGAGTTGCTGGAGGAGGCTTTAATCCGCAGAATTCCTCATAGTCAATCAAGGCATTGATCGTGCGGTTTGGACCGCAAATCGGGCAATTTGGGTCTTTGCGCAGTTTCAATTCCTTAAAACGCATCCGCCACGCGTCAAAATGAATCAGCCGATTGATCAGGGTATCTTCAGCCCCAAGAATAATTTTGATCACTTCAGCCGCCTGAATCGAGCCAACAATCCCTGGTAAAACCCCCAAAACGCCGCCTTCGGCACAAGATGGAACCAATCCGGGCGGAGGAGGTTCAGGATAAAGACACCGGTAGCAGGCGCCTTTTTCGGCCCAAAACACCGTGGCCTGCCCCTCAAACCGGAAGATTGAGCCATACACATTTGGCTTGCCCAACAATACACAGGCATCGTTGACCAGATAGCGGGTCGGAAAATTGTCAGTTCCATCCACAATCACATCATAATCCTGGAACAATTCCAGGGCATTCTGGCTGGTCAGGCGTGTTTCGTAGGGAATCACTTCAATATGTGGGTTGATGTCCAGCAATCGGTCGCGGGCTGAGGCAATTTTGGGGCGGCCAACATCTTTCGTTCCGTGGATAACCTGCCGTTGCAAATTTGAGGCATCAACCACATCAAAATCAACAATTCCCAGGTGACCCACGCCGGCTGCGGCCAGATACAAGCCCAGTGGAGCGCCTAGACCACCGGTCCCAATCATCAGAACCCGGGCGGCTTTCAACTTTTTTTGACCTTCAATCCCAACTTCAGGAAGGATCAAATGCCGGCTATATCGGGCCAGTTCAGCATTTGAAAGCTCGACAGCACTGCTTTGGCAGGTTTCTGTAACACATTCCTCAACCTCCACACCTCCGGCAATTGCGGGAACGATCATGACGGTATCACCATCCTTGATTGGGGTTTCCAATCCTGATGAATGGCGAATATCCGTATCATTCACATACACATTCACAAAGCTCCGCAGTTTGGCAGCGTCACTGTACAGATGTTTGCGAAGATCGCCGTGGGTAGTGGTGAGAAAGGTTAAGGCATCCGCCACCGTCGTGGCATCGCATGAAAACTCGGTGTTCCCGTTGGCAAACTGCCTGAGCGCGGTTGGAATGAAGATTGTCACTGACATAGATCAAGCTCCTGGAATTCGGTGAAATAGCATTGGATGGTTATTTTTTCGAAAAGTTCACTCTTTTGATTCAATCAATTACAAAAGAAAAATGATACAATTGAAGCTACCTGGCAACGAACACGCCATCACAGATCTCAAGCTGTTCCGGGTTAAATCGGCTCCGGTCAGCTTCCAGTTCCCACGATAACACATCCCCGGCCTGTCCTCTGGCTACCGCAACAATGATGTAGGAATACGTCGGCCAGGCATGGTCCTGGTCAAATCCAGAAGGGATAGCCGGGTGATCCGGGTGAGAATGATAAAATCCAACCACATCCAGTTTTTTTGATCGGGCATATCGCTCACCCTGCATTAATTCTTGCGGCAGAATCAAAAACCGATTGCGTTTGGCGGCTTCTTCACGAGCATTTGAAATCGGATATACTTCGACGACCTGTTTTTTTCCATCGGTGGACAAGTGACCAATGAGCAGCCCGCAGCATTCGTATGGATAATCAGATTCTCCGTGATGCTGAATGGATTCAATATGTTCAGATGAAAGTTCAATCACATTTCCCTCCAAAAAATTTAGCAGGGTTGAAGGCTTCGTTCAGTCGGCGACTTCATCCCAAAAAGGATCACTCAAATGTCTGGTTCCTGAATCACATAAAATCGTGGCCACCACCGATCCAGGTTTGAGTTGCCGGGCTAACCTGATGGCGGCAAAAACATTGGCTCCAGTGCTAATACCAACAAAAATTCCGGCTTCACGGGCCAGCCGACGGGTTGTGGCCTGGGCATCCTCAGTTGACACTTCAACATTGTCATCAGCCAGATGCGGATTATAAATGCCAGGCACCAGTGCCGTCGCCATATGTTTCATGCCTTCCAGTCCATGCATGGGCAGGTCTGGCTGGACTGAAATACATTGAATATCAGGGTTCAATTCACGGAGCTTGCGGGTGGTGCCGGTAAACGTGCCAGAGGTGCCAATCCCAGTGATGAAGTGCGTTAACCGTTCTTCGGTCTGGTGCCAGAGTTCAGGGGCCGTTGTACGGTAATGAGCCAGCCAGTTGGCCGGGTTGTTGTACTGATCAGGATAGAAATAAATCCCAGGATTGGCATCAACCAGCCGGCGGGCTTCAATCTGTGCCCCATCTGACCCTTGAAGCGGATCAGTTTCGATGAGATGAGCGCCAAGTGCCCGCAAGATTCGCTTCCGTTCTGAACTCGCATTTTTTGAAATGCACAAATGGACCTGATACCCACGAGCAGCGCCGATCATGGCGTAGGAAATCCCGGCATTCCCACTGGTCGCGTCCAGAATAATTTTATCGTGGGTTAGCCGCCCCCGTTCTTCACCATCAAGGATGATTGACAAAATACCGCGATCTTTGACTGAACCACTTGGGTTGAGATACTCAGCTTTGGCATATAACTCGACACCGGCTGGAAGCTCTTTTTCAAATGCCCGGAGCCTGAGTAAAGGAGTATTCCCAACCTGGTCAATCAGATCATGGGTCATTTTCAACCCTGGGGGTTGGCTTATTGTCGGGGACCGTTTCATGAAGATAGCTCCCATTGCGAACTCCCATACCACCTAAAAAATCATGAGATTATCACTATAACGTCATCTTGTACGCTATATTTTCACTTCAAGTCAATCAGAGGCCGCAGGTTGGGCACCTGATTCAAGCCTGATTCAGTTTGGTAGCGGGAATGTTGGATTACTGACTGTTACCAATGACGGAAAGAACAGGTGGGTGAATGAGATACTGGACGAATCGGCGGGGAAGAACTCAATCCTGGCAATAGCGACTTATTTCTCAGATTCACTATAGGTCATCACCAGATACATCACCGTATCTTGTTTCCACGAGTTCTCATACACATGGGGTACATCAGCTCGAAAATAAACGGCGTCTCCAGCACTTAATTCAAGTGGCGGTTGGTCACCAACAATCAGTCTGAGCTTACCGGAATGAACCACCAGGTTTTCATAGGTTCCCGAAGCATGAGCTTCAGCACGTTCGGTGTGGCCACCCCGGAGCCGCAATTCATAAAACTCAGCCCGGCGCTGGGTATCAAAGGGAAAGAGCGCCCGGCTTTCAAAGCTCCCATCGCCAGATCGAAGAATCTTTGAGGATTTGGCCGGCAGAAATTTCACATCATCACCGGCCTCATCTCCAAGCAAATCGGCAAATCGCACCCCTAAACCGCGAGAAACTTTCCAGAGTAAGGAAATGGTCGGGGCACTTTCACCAGTCTCAATTTGGCTGAGCATTGTCCGGCTGACACCTGAGAGGGTTGCCAGTCGTTCCAGGCTCAACCCTCGGCTTCGACGCAATCGCTCGATGGTTTCACCGACCCGGCGCTTGAGTTCCTGGGCTTCAGGGTCCTCGGAATGGCGTTTTTGTTTTGGCTCATCTAAAAGGATAGGATTATTTTTGGTTGGGGCCATATGTTGAAAAATAGAGATGAAGAGCCCCTGCCGTTTATTCAAAGGGACAACCCTGTTCAATTCACGGCCTGGGTTGAGGGTTATGGGGATATTTTCCGAGCCAGCTCGTTTTCGGGCCGAATGGTTTTTGAGTTGAGATCAACTGTCCACTCGGCCATTTCTTCCTTTCCACCTTTGGTTCGATACATAAATTTGACTTTCATGCGTGAAGCGGCAGCCCCTTCGCACCACCAGCCATCTATTTGATCGAGTGAACCTTTGGCCGCCAGGTCTTCCATCTGAACCGTAAGATACTGATCAACAGTTGAGGCTTCTTTTGCCTTGGATTGGCTGACAAGTTGAATTGCTTCGGCAGACGGATTCGCCTGGGTTTGGTTCTGCTGGACATAGAGCGTAAGCCAGAAACTGAGACCAGAAAACAGGACCACCATCACCACACATACACCCGCAATTTGCCATTTGTTAAGGGGAATCTGGGCCGTTCGATAATTTTTAATGGCGCTTTCCCAGGTTGGCGGCTGATTTTCCAATAAAGACTTCAACCGCTTTGTTTTCCGAGCTTCACGGGCTTCCTTTTCCTTTTGTGCTGCCTCCCGCTGGGCAGCAAACTGTTTGGATCGGGCGTCATTATCACGACAAATCGAGCACTCACCCGAAATCGGCATTTCATTATGACATTTTGGGCACCGGGTCGTCTCCATTTCCGCCAGGCTACAAATCGGACAGTCCATGGTAGCGGGAATTTCAAGCCCACACTTTGGGCATTGAACCATCGGCACCGCTTCCTCAGCCTCGGTCTGGCTTTCAGTCACTGAAGGTTGAAGATCACCTTCCGGCTCACCTGGCTGAAGCTGACGTTCCACCACGTCAGAATCTCGATGTTCAGAGTTAATAGTGGATGAAATCTCATCACCGGATGCGACTTCAGGAGAGGCAGTCAAAATTGGTTCATGGGGTTCAGTTTGAGTAAGCGGATTTACTTCGGGCTGACAGTTTAGACAGACTCCGCCAGAGGAAATTTCAGCACCACAGGTTAGGCAAGAAATTGGTTCCATACACGTTTTCCGACAAAGCTTTCCCTACAATAGAAGTGGCTCAGCTTCATCGCTGGATTGGTTTTGGGATTTTAAGTTGGTTGTCATCGGCCAGGAATCAACCGAAGCCAAGCCAGCATCGTGCGGTGGTAGATTATTACATCAGGTTTCAACTAATAACAAATCTTGATACTTTGTGAAACCAAACTTGACAATTTATGTTAATTTTTGTGGTGTTTTTTCGAGTGTGCTTCTGGCCTTAATTTTTCTGTGGTGTTTGTGTAAGCATATGAATACTTGACTTTTCTCGGTCTGTCGCCGGGACTGTGGTTGAAGTACAGGGCGAACGGAAGTACCTATCAGGATCAAACTCCAAACCTGGCATTCAAATTGCTCAAAGTAAGCGGACTTTTCATCAATCACTTTATTCCTTATTTCTATCCCTCAAATTCCCTGAGCCTCTCAGTTCTGTCAACGGAGGTGCATCATGCAGATACTGCCACGCAAAAGACATCGTGCCGCCAACGGTTTTTCTTTGATTGAAATGCTGATTGTTGTCGTTGTTATTGGTATCCTTTCCGCAATCGCCGTCCCCAATTTTATTGTGGCCCGCCAACAAGCACGAGCGGGGTTTTTCGTTGCAACAGCTCGATCCATCGGATCATCGCTTGAGGTTTTTTCTCATACCCATCGAGGTCGTTACCCACGTGATGGTTTTCTATTCAATGCTCCAGGAAACAACAGCACGGTTTGGGATCGCGATTCTGGCCTTATCTGGCTTCCAGGGTGGAAAATTGATTACGAGGTCCACGATAACGGCAATGGGGCAAACTACGTTGGGTTGAGTTATCAGGGAAATAAGAGATTTGGCGAATCCCTTTTTGCGGTTCATACCAATATTGCAAATTCCCGCAACGAGTATGGCCGGGGCGAGACAATCCCAGGAACTCGCGAGTTGATTTTTATTTATTACGAGGGTGTTCCCGCCAGTCAAATCTGCCCAGATGCCACGTGTAACTGACTCGTTGGCATAAAATCGAACCAGTCCAGAAAGCCCTATGAAAGGCAAAAGACCTCTTAAAAAACCGGGGAGGTCTTTTGCCTTTCGTCGTCTTTGGGTGACGGGTAGTGACAATTCAGACTTTACATTTGAAAGAATTTTTGGTTTGAATAGACTTTACTATTTTCTGATCCATACTTTCTTTAACGAGGTCCTTCATTGTTATGAGCCTATGTGAAAAATGTGCCGTGCTTCCTGAAAAATTGGAAAAGCTTCCCCCCAATAGCCAATTGGCCCATCTGGGTCCCGAAAAACGAGTTGGCGATTCTTCCCCTCACTTTCCAAAAAAGTATATCCGTGAATGCCCTCTTTGCGGTACCCGTTGGGGAATTATTCATACTTCAGCCTGGGACTCAAAATGGGTCCACATTATGGACTAAAATCAGAGGAACCAAGCCATCTGTTCAGTTTCTGCGCCATCTGGGTTGGTGTGTTTTTACACCTGATCAAGCTGGTGGCTTTTTCGACTTCGGATTTTTCTTCAATTGAGTTCAAGCTGTATCTTTAAAGTCTCGTTCCTACCTCTTCTGCCACAAGTTATGTTGCTCCCCTCAAAAAACTTTCTCTTGAGCCCAAGAGTTTTTATCAAAATGGTTTGTGAGAATTTCGGCATATTAGGAATATTTGTCGGGGTTATCCTGGCTAAAGTACCTCTTACTGCCTCCCATGAACCCTGATTACAGGCCGGGCACAGCAATCGTATTTTGACAATAACTCCAACTAAGTCAGTATTTTGAGCCCACCTCATTTTGTTTTTTCAGGCACAAAGTCACCCCTAAGACTACTTATTTTCGGAAATATGCCTCAACGATCACAGGAATATTTGTCGGGGTTATCCTGGCAAGATGGCCAATCTCTCTCCAGGCATTGATTCCAGATTGAAAAAAATTTGCAAAAACTGAGGATACAACTCTCTCTTCATATGGCCTTCCTTGGCGTTTATCTGCCCGTAGAGCCTTCCAATCCTGCTTTTCGCCATTTGGTATACCCAGAATTATTCCTGGGCTTAAATTCGATTTTAAAGCGATTTGGGCACTTCATAATTCCTTCCGGAATATTTTTTCACCAAAATCAGCCTTAAGGAATATTTGTCGGGGTTATCGTGGTCAATTTTTTTCGACAACAGGTCACATGTCGGGGTTATCGTGGTCACATGTCGGGGTTATCGTGGTCACATGTCGGGGTTATCGTGGTCACATGTCGGGGTTATCGTGGTCACATGTCGGGGTTATCGTGGCAGAAAACACCACTTAACTTCTTTAGAATCAACAATATTCCTGGCCTAATAATAGTAATTATATTAAATATTTTAAAGGGAATATGCCTGACGACATATTCCCTGTTGTAAAATCCCGCGTTTGCCTCCCTGAAACGCTGAGGGAAGGCTTTTTTGCGGTTTAGAGAGAAATTCAACTGGTTTCGTCCAGCCAGATCCTTTGGTTGGTTTTTCCTTACCCGAGGTGTAGCAATGAATCAGATTTCCTTGCTGAAACAACAAGCTGATATTGTTCAAATCATTTCAGGTTTTATTCACCTCAAGCAAAAAGGTACGGTGTGGATTGGGTTGTGCCCATTTCACCAGGAAAAAACGCCAAGTTTCACCGTCAGTAAACCCAAACAGATTTTCAAGTGTTTTGGATGTGGTGAAGGCGGCGATGTGTTAACGTTTTTGTCCAAATTCGAGCGCATTTCGCTTGGGGTAGCCATTCAGCGACTCAAAGAACTAACATCCTCGCCCAATGTGGCCGCGCTTCACGGAAAAACCGAGGTGGCGCCAACCCGGTCCAGTGATTGCTCTTCCGTGCCTTCCTCTGCGGTTGAAACAACCCTGGATTATGATTTGACTCGATTGCTAACAGGGTATCAGGCAGCACTTCCGGGAAGTGTTGGGGAAACATTTCTCAATTACCGGGGAATTTCATTAAAAACCGCGCAGAAATTTGGCCTGGGGTATGCTGCCAACGGACGATGGGAGCATCGACTGCCAACGGGGAAACTGGCTCGAAACTGGAAGTGGGGAAGGCTGGTTTTTCCACATACTGATCCTGCCGGGAGGGTAGTCAATTTGTATGGTCGAGCTGTGGGGATTGATTCCAGGGTACCGCGGGACCAGCGTCACGATCACTTACCTGGCAGGAAGGGCTATTTCAATTCACAAGCCCTGGCTCACTCCGTTTCACCTGTATGGTGTGAGGGGACTTTCGATGCGTTAACTCTTTTGGAACTCGGAATTCCCGCAGTTGCTATTTTTGGAATTGATGGATGGCACTGGGAATGGGTCCAATCTATTACAAATTTCTATTTTGCCTTTGACGCGGATGCTGCTGGGCAAACAGGGTGGAAACGGCTGGCACGCCAATGTATTTTGCGAGGCAAAAAGGTGTGGTTTATCCCTCCAGAGGTTTATGGGCAGCATAAAGATATCAATGCTGCCCATTGTGCCGGCACGCTGCAGGTAACCGCTTTTGAAAAACTGTCGGGTTAATGCGTCCCAGCGGTGCATTTTGCCTTTTCGCCAAAAACCGAAAATTGCTGGTTGGGCTTGAACCTGATGTCTTGAATCCAGAATCAGATGTCAATTTTTTAGACAGTTCTTGTCATTTCCCTGGCAGGTCACTGTGGGAAGTGACAGGGAGGAATCAGAACAAAGCAAGTTCCCAGACTTTTTTTCCTATCAGTTCCAGTGAACTGGAATCGTGTATGTTTTCTGCTTTGATCTGATAGATAACTATATTATTTTCTGATATTTATTCATTATTTTAGAGTCATTGTTTTCTACTCTAAGTATTTCAAATGTTGGGTTCAGTCAGTCCCTGATTCCAAAAAAATCAACTTAATTTTTCCAGTTGGTCAAAGTGGCACGATTTTTGTTAAATCGTTGCTGAACACTTTTTCATCTTTCCAAAATCAAAGACACAGGCTGTATCGCTGCGGTTCCTGTCTGAAATTCGATGAAATTTTTTCAGTTGTGTTTGATGGGAAGCCTCAATAAAAGCTGGGAATTTCTTTTTCCAGTCACCCCTCAAAATCCAGCACATTGCCCCTTGCTGGAAATCCTTTCGTGCTCTGGGGGATTTCAGTTCAGACTCGTCAAATTTGAATTTTATCGGAAAAAATTTCAATCATTTACATGGTATTAGAGTCTTACTCTGCGCTGATTTCCAGGGTTGGGTTTTCTTGCGGAAATACTTTTGTTGGTGGATTCCACCAACATTAACTACATACTAACTTCAGAGGAGAAAAGAGTTTATGGGAAAAATGGATGACGCATGCCGCGATGTGGTAACAAAAGTTGATGGGGCAGTGGCCTGTGGTGTGGTTGACCTTGAAACCGGAATGTTACTTGGGATTTACAACATTGCCCAGTATACACAAACCCTCAATGAGATTGTGGCTGCGGCAACAATGGATTTGTTTCGAGGGGCAAACATCGGTCGGGTTGAGCAGCTTGTTCGAGCGCACCGTGGCCAGCCAGAGAATGGGGAACACTATTTTCAGGAAATTCACGTTACCTCCAACCACAACTATCACTTTGCCAAAACGTTAAAAGGTGGCCGGGCGGTGGTTATGTTGGTTACAAAGAAAACAACCAACATTGGAATGGGTTGGGCTATGCTCAAATCAGTATTACCTACCCTTGAGGTTTTGGTACCATAAATTGGAATTGATTCAGGTTCTTTTTAGGGAGTCGGATGGAAATATCATACCACCAGGGTTCAGGGTTCAGGGTTCAGGGCCAGATACTCCACGTTGCGTGGTACCCGCCAGTTCCCCAGTCTTCATCTTGAGTGGGATCAGTCAACTCATCGCCGAAACCCTGAATACCTCAACTTGCTTTAGATGAAGTGGCAACTCCGGCTGGTTTCATTTTGTTCCGTACCTTCAATCAGTCTGACTTTAGAAAACCTCCCACATTTTATGGATTGCTAAGAATACACTCACTATCTTCATTTTATTGAGATTGTTAGGTAATTATGTCTGACTCCTCAACTCTTCCTGTTTTGCCAACTCCAACTGTTCCCTCAGGCTATATTTGGCCTGCTGCAATTGGTCGAGGTGTGATTCGCCAAATTGAGTTTGACCGGGTAATTTCACGAGTTGATTTAATTGGCCAGCAAGGATTGTCTGACGGAAGTGGCAAATCAGACACGGTGATTATTCAGGCCGGAGATTGGTGTCTCAAAACTGCAGGTCGAAAACATTTTCATGACCTGGATGATGGTCGAACTTTCTTGGTGGAGGCAGCCCGGCGGAAATTGCAACTTGGGTCTCTGCTGGCGCCAAACACCGTTTTGGTTCTTCAGCCCGATGATTTGGGGGGAGGCTGGGTGTGGACCATCTCGCCCTGGATGAAAACCTTACGAACAATGATGAATCAGGCAATCACCACGGCCAATGAAAGTGTTTTGGGCCAGGCGCTTGAAATATTTGCCAGAGCAGCAGTTCGGGCCTTAGTCTTGGCTTCTCGACAAAACCTGGTACTCGATGTACACCCAAGTAACTTTGCTCTCAATGATGATCAGATTTCATTTGTCTATATTGATGATGATATTGGCCATGGGTCTTTAATTCCCGCGATCAGTTTTTGTTTTCTCCGGCGATTTGATGAATATGCCGAGTTTGGGCAGGCGCTGGCGGCATATCTGGAAGCAATTGAAGTGGCAATGGAGATGCGCCTTGAGTTTTCTGATGTCAAAACCTTGAACTTGATTCAGGATTTTGAGCATTGTCAGGTTCGCACCAAGGTAGCCGAACAGGCCCAAACCCGAATCATACAAATTTTGCGACAACGGCGGTGATCTGTTGATCTGATACTATGCGACTGGCTGTTCTCTCAGATATTCATTCAAACATTGCCGCACTCGAAGCCGTGGTCGAAGCCATTGATCGTCTTTCACCTGATGAAATCGTGTGTTTAGGTGATATTGTTGGATACAATGCCCAACCCGGCGAATGTATCCGATTGATTCAGAACATCACTCCGATGGTGATTGCTGGAAACCATGACCGGGATATTGTTTCTGGAATGGCGATTCAAGGCACCAACAAATCAGCCTATTTGGTTCAGAATTGGACCCGGTTGCACCTGCAGGAGGACGAACTCAATTACCTGGCAAGTCTGCCAGGTCATCTTGTTCAACCAGAGTATGTTGCGGTGCATGGGTGTTATTTAAACACGACCTATGTGAATGGGTATGTGACCAGCACCATGCTTGAGGAAAATTTACAGGCTGTTTGCGAGCGACCAACCTGGCCTCGACTGGCCTTATGTGGCCATACCCACGTTCCGATGTGTGGCTGGTTGGAGGGAACGGGGTGTATTGAACCCCGGTTTCCACAATCCGTTCGTTGGCCAGGTAGTGCGCGTGTGGTCCTGATCAATCCTGGTTCGGTCGGACAACCTCGTGATCTTGATCCTCGGGCATCATTTGCTTTGGTTGACACCGAATTGCGCACTCTCGAAATTCATCGAGTGGTTTATGACGTTGAGCGGACGATTGAGGCAATCAAACAAGCACACCTTCCAATAGAGCTCGCGGAACGACTCCGGATCGGTCGCTGATCCTGGTTGAGGCTGAAAAAACCAGGGCTGAGGGCTTGGGGCTGAAGACTCGCAGGCTCGGGGCTGAATTACCCGATGTCTTCAGCCCTGGTTTTTTGAGGAATGATCAAGAACTCGTCTGATCCGAAGCAAGAGTTGATCGAGTGAAAATGGTTTTTCCAGATAATCCACTGAGAAGCTTTTTGAATGTCCAGTCATTTTCCGCGAGTATCGCTCAGTATAACCGGACATAAACATGACCTTCATTGCGGGGCGTTTCTGGAGAAGCATTTTGGCAAGTTCGTTTCCACTCATCACAGGCATGACCAGATCTGAGATCAACAGATCAATTGGATGAGGGTAGCTGGCTTGAATTTCAATTGCCGCCTGTCCATTTGCAGCTTCAAGTACTTTGTAGCCATACATTTGAAGTGTTTCAGAAATCATCACACGAACTGATTGCTCATCTTCAACCAGCAAAATTGTTTCAGATCCATAACTTGGCTCAGTGATGGTTGTTTGAACTGCTTCCTGTGGTGTTACCTGTTCAGTTCGATGGAAAAAAATGTGAAAAGTAGTACCCTGGGTGAGTTGCGTATCAACTGTGATGTGACCGTTATATTGTTTCACAATTCCATAGACCGTAGACAAGCCAAGTCCTGTGCCTTTGCCTGGATCCTTGGTGGTATAAAATGGGTCGAAAATCCGGTCAACAACTTCTTGTGGCATGCCGCAGCCACTATCCTGAATGCTTAGCAGGACATATTGGCCAGGCGAAACCAGGTTGTTTGACACCTGGCTGCCTGGCTCAATAGAACAATTTGAGGTACAAATCGAGATTTTCCCCCCACGTGGCATGGCGTCTCGGGCGTTGACAACCAGATTGACAATGACTTGTTCGATTTGCCCGATATCGGCACGTATGAGATCAAGTGTTGGGTCTAATGTACAGTTAAGTTCAATATTTTCGCCAATTAACCGCTGTAACATCAAGTTTATTTCATTAATGACTGAATTGAGGTTAATGGCTTTGGTTTCAAGGATTCGGTGTTGGGTAAAGGTATTGAGTTGCCGGATGAGGGAAGTCGCGCGTTCAGCCGAGCGACGGATTTCCTCGACTCGTGGGCGGAGTGAATCAGTGGCCCTCATACGCAAAAGCAGGATTTCGCTACAACCCGAAATTACCGTGAGCAGATTATTAAAGTCGTGGGCAATCCCGCTGGCTAGCTGCCCAATTGCCTCCATTTTTTGGGCCTGCCGGAGCTGGTTTTCCAGAAAAACACGGTCTGAAAGATCTCGAAGCCAAATTTTGATGTGAGTGGCAGAGCCGGTTTGAAATTTTTGAATTACCCCTTCTGCCGGAAATTCCTGGCCATTTTTCCGCAGGCCCACAATCGCGCCGCGTTCACTCATGAGCCGAGTTGTATTTGGACCAGCCAAAAATTGGCGGATATGCTCCTGGTGAACTGAATGAAAGCGAGATGGAATTAAAACCTCAATCGGCTGACCCAAGACTTCAGTCGGATGATAGCCAAATGTTTTTTCGGCACCTGGACTGAAGGAAAGTATATGGTGGTGTTGGTCTAACTGGATAAAAGCATCACTGGAAAGCTCGATCACAGTATTAGAGTGAGTCTGGATTTCCGGCCCTTCAACTTCCGATTGGGTGCATTGAGTTGTGGTTGAGTGAACTTGAAGTAAGACCACAGGGTGATCGTCCCAGTCAATGAGGACCCCCTTGATATGACCAGCTTTCTGAGTCTGAGGTGTGGCGGTTTGAAAAACGACTTCTACTGAGAGATCAGCAATCGTCTGATTCGTAAGCTGGTTGAAGTGGTCGAAAAAAACTGAATGTGATGAGCCAATCCAATCAGACAAATGGTGGGCTTCGATTTGATCCGCAGTCTGTAATTGTAGGAAAGAGATAAATTGCTCATTGACCCGGAGTACAATGCCTTGAAGATCAAGTATCGCCAATCCAGAGGGAGAAATTTGAAATAGAGCGTCGAATGGGTGACGACTAATTTTCATCAGGGTTTATCTGGACGGTGGAGAATTGGGATGAACCCCTACTGTACTTTTATCAGTTCGCTTCGTCAATTAACGCTTTGGGTGCTGCCGGTTATCCAGGCCACCATGGATTCCCATTTTTAGACAGAGTGTCTTGTTTTTAGACAGCCACCAGTGCTGGAATCAGTTGGTCATGGAGAATTCCTGGCAAATTCAACCTGATTCAAGCGGATTCTCAAATATTTGGCCGGAAACCAGTCCAGACTTGTATAAAATAATCACTTTGGCACAACAAATGCAGCAAGTATGTGTCTGCAGGAAGTTCAGCAATGGTCACATTTGCGCTCACTCGGTTCACTTTTTGTCTTTGAGTCAGATCCAAAAACACTTCTTCCGGCAAACCCAATCAACTGATTGAGCGGGAGAAAGGTAACGCTCATCTCTCAGGGAAACCACTTTGGCGATTGAGCCTGGTCAACCCGTTTCCTGCCGGTTTTTCCCAACAGTCAGAACCATTGTGAATTTGCATCTTTTTATTTTCAGCTCGATCAGACTGGTGGTCTCATCCTCGCGTTCTGTGCGGTGAGCCATATTAGAAAGGGATAGGATTTGTTGTGGCGAACCAACTCGAAAGTTCAGACAAACACTGTGCTCCATTAGCCTGGGACGGACAAAATATCCACCTGGATGACATTGGAGCTGCCCTGGCTGTCTGTAACGTTGACGGTGAACTCCTTGGTGCCACGGCTTCGGCCAGAGTTGTTTTGACTCATTTCTCAAAACCTGTTCCGGGGTATCCTCAAATTCTTCCCTCGGGCTTATGGCAGGATTTAATGGCCTCGCCACTTGGAGAAATTGTCCAGTGGAGGCCGACTGATTGGACACAGGATACCTACCTTGGCTGTACCCGGTATCGGCTTGGGGATCAGCATGCCCTGCTTGTTATGCGCGTGCTTCGGGACCGAAGCACAATTTTGTCAAAGCGGCTTCACGAGCAACGACTTGAAGCAACTGGCCGACTGGTGGCAAATATTGCCCATGAGTTGCGAACTCCTCTGTCGAGCATTTTGTTCAACGCTGATTTTATGGCGCTGCGATGGGATCAGCTTCCTCCTGATCTGGCTCTGGAAAGCTTGAAAGAGATACAGACTGCCTGTCGTCGAATGCAGCGGACAATTGAAGGATTGCTTGATTTTGCCCGTCTGGGCGTACAACGAACCTCTTCCGTTTCACTTCGAGAAAGTTTTGAACGGACCACCAGCTTGCTCCGGCCTACTTTTCGCGATGGCGGGCATACCATCCAGGTCACCATCCGACCTGAGGCTGAGTGGGTTCGCGGAAATCCCCTGGTGTTGGAGCAGGTTTTTGTCAATTTAATGATGAATGCCATTGAATCAGACCAGCGAGGGGTTCGGATTGAGATTGAGAGTTCGCGTGAAGTGTATCAAGTCCTGGATCCAAGCCAGGAATTTGTGTGTGTTCGGGTGCGTGATACTGGCTCTGGCGTGGCGGCTGAAATCCGCAACCGTATCTTTGAACCTTTTTTTACCACCAAGTCAAAAAATGTCGGACTAGGGCTAACCATGGCCCGTGAAGCCATTCACGACTTCGGCGGGGATATTGTGGTTGAACCCACGGTTGGTGGCGCTTGTTTGGCTGTTTACCTGAAACCAGGTTTACCGGATAAGCCAACAGGAGAAACGTTGTGACCTCAGTGTTAATTGTTGAAGATGACCTGCAGTTCCGTTCAGCATTGGCTCGGGATTTGATGGTCCAGGGATACCAGGTGGCGGTGGCTCAAAGTGTTGACGAAGCGGTGGGCATGCTTGCTGCAACCCCTACCAACATTTTATTGACTGATTTGAGGATTGGTGAACGCGACGGAATTGATTTGTTAGGTACTGTCCGTGAGGTTTCACCTGACACCCGGTCAATTTTAATGAGTGGGTATGCAACGGCCCGGGACCATCAACGAGCCATGGAGCTGGGCGCCGTTCAGGTATTGTGCAAGCCCTTTACCGCCACCGAATTGTTTAATGCGCTTCAGCAGGCGATTGAATGCGAGACGGGGTTTCGCGGGAGCGTTCATGGGTTGTCACTGACCGACGTTTTGCAAATGTTTCACTTTGGGCGGCGGTCAGTTGTGATTCAAGTTGGTGGGAGGGTGCCTGGGCGGTTGTTTTTTCGCGATGGAGAGTTAATTCATGCTCAGATTGCGGATGTGGTTGGTGAAGAAGCCTTTAAAATGATTTTGCAACTGCCCTCCGGTTCCATTCAAACCTCTGTGTTTGCTGATGCACCGACCACGATCCGAAAACCATTTGATAATTTGCTGCTTGATTCTTTACGGACCATTGACGAAGAGGCCCTCGATGATCGATCTGAGGATCAGGTTGATGATGAATTAGATCGAAGTTTTGCACCCTCTTCCGCTTCCTCAGCGCCTGTTTCCGCTGGAAATTCAGAAAGACCTGCCGTTTCAAACGAAGTGAGTTTCGATGGACTCCTGACGAAATGGCGTGAGGCTTGTGCCACCCTTGGTTTTGATTTTGGACGGATGGTGGCGATTGGGTTTACCACAAACCAGGAACAGCCAGTGATTTTGCATGGACCGTCGGATATGGCTTCAGACCGCGAAGCGGTGGTTGGATTGGTGGGTTCAGTTGCCCAATTATGCCCTGATTCTTCAAGTGGAGTTTTTGAGTATATATAGGTTTTCAGAAAAAGAATCCGGGAAATCTGACGCAATGAGTCAAAAGGGTTGACGAAGGAAAAAGAAATGAGTATTCCCGACAGAACAAAAAATAGACAGAAGGAGAATACTCATCATGGTGGCCTATCATAGTCT
>JACQXX010000128.1 GCA_016208495.1 Acidobacteriota bacterium
TTTCGGCCCTCCTCACCCCTACTTTCCCGCTTGCTCTTTTTTCCCCTTCCTCCCTCTTTTCTCTTTTCTCTTCTCAGCGCGGAAACTCTTTTTCCTTTTTCCTTTCTTTTCTTCATTTACAGACTCACCGGGAATTGCTGCTGAATTTTGGAATTGTCCGACTCTTAATTCAGAAAGTTCCTTTTCACCAATTGATAAGCTACTGCTACTGAATGAGCTAACCTGGCGATTTGAAACATCAATGGTTCCATTGTCTTATGAGGAACTTGAGCAAGAAATTGAAGTTACTGTGCTAAACATAAACCCATTTCCGACTGACTTGGAACTGATTGGGTCTATTATCAAACCTGATAATGAGAATTATTCAAAAGAGGTGAGAGAGGAGATTCAGGAGGCTTGGGTCTCTTTGTTGTTCTCTCTTTGTAGAGATGCCCGTGAATCATTCAGTAAGGAAAAATTTGAACAACGAATGGGCCACCTGCAGAAAGTTATTTATCACCGACCTGAGTGGGATGCGCAATGGCATTATGAAAAATGCTTGTTTTATCTATTTCATTTAGATCAAGAGAACGTTCGCCAGGAACTCCGAGGATGGCCTGAAGTAGGAACACTTCCATTTTGGGAAGTGAAAAGAGCAGCTATTTGGGCGGAAATGGATGAACTCAAACAAGCGAAAGAAATTGCTGAAAAAGCACTTGAAAAAATTCAATCTCAGCTTCACTCTTATGAAGTTGACTACCAACTTGTTTCGCAAGAAGCCTGGACAATGGTTTTACTGAAATGTATTGCAGATGCTGAAAGACGCGTAAATGACGATAAGTTAAAAGGGTATCATGATCGTTGGGAAAAATTGATTCAGTACCGTTGTGACCCTTGGGGTGAAATAGAGTGGTTAGAAACCGCATTAAGCGTTTGTAAACCAAAACCAATACCAGGAATCGAACGGAAACATGATTTTGATGGACAGGAAAGCGCCATCACTCACCATTTATCACCTGGATTGAAATTAGACCAATTTAGACCAGCTTTTGCCATGCTGAGGATCCATGAAGTTGGGGCTCTTCCTCTTCATTGTGGCGGGGTTAGATCAGTTGGGACATTTCTTGCGGGTGAATGGATCGAAGTATTTTTCCTTGAATGGGCGATGATTTCAATAATCAGAGCTGGAAAGTCAGATAAACTCAAGGATTACGAGTGGCTGAACAAGGCGCAGATTGGCTTATTCCAGAAAGAGGTTTTAAACAACCTTGGAGAATTGCTTACTACTGCTGTTATTCAGTCTGTTAACTGGTTGATGCAAAACCCAATGAGACAAGTATGGATGTTGGGTGGTGTACTTCCTGCTCCTATATGGAGTTTCTCGGAACGGTTAATCCAAACTGGAATAGAAATTTTATCCCGTTTCTGTCTTTATTATTCAAATGAACAGCTTGAAAAACTGTTCAACCTGGCTATTCAACTTTATAAAGTTCCCATCTTTAGACAGGAACACCGACACCAGAACTGTATATCAACCCTCTTTGAAAGGCTCTTTGAAGCGTTGCCTAATCAAATAATTCTAAACCATTTACCAAAACTACTTGCGCTTCCATTATGTAATGAGCCGGGGTTTATAGTTTCTGAACCTCGAAGCTGGACTGATCCATTTTCTTATACTGATATTGATCCAGACGTATCGCCATTATCAGAAAGAATTGATTCCTCAAAAATGGCTGACCGCATAGAGGAATTGATTCAAGTGATGAATAAGAAGGAGATCGCGGCCCGAAAGGCAGCAGTACTAAGGCTAGCCCAGCTTTACCGCCTGGGATTATTGACAGAACCACAAATAGATAGATTTGGAAGAGCATTGTGGGAAAAAATTAATGAAGAAACAGAGCTTCCGGCTGAAACGGGGCTATTTGAATACTCCCTGTTAGGTCTTCCAGAACCAAATCCAGGAAATGCAAAAGAATTGTTTCGACGGTACGTTTCAAGGTTAACTGTCCCAAGGCAATATACAAGAACTGCACAAGCAGTTTTTTTTGTTGGAGTAAACAGAGGTCCATTTATTGGAAACTGGTTAAGAGGGACGGTTTCTCCCTTCAAAATGAAGCACAATCATAACCTTGTTGATTGGACTATTGATGAAGCCAAAGCGCTACTTCAAGAACTCTGTTCATGGTGGGAAGATGAAAAAGAAGGGCTTCAACAGGACTCTGGCTTTATTTCTTCCAGAACTGAAGTCCAAATTGGGTTGACCCATATTGATAAACTTCTTGCTTGGATTGTTTTACCGAGGTTCTCAGAAACTGATGATGAGTCAAAGCAAAAAGTACAGTATCTATTGGCAGATATGGAGAAAGAAGGAATTCCAACCTTGCGCTCTTTGGCTATGAGCTTATTCGTTTTCCCTGAAATGCTTGATGACATAGTTACAAAAAAAATCCGGAAAGGGCTTTATTCAGGCGACAGAGAAACTGTTTTTAGTGCTATAGAAGGTTTAATCCGATGGTTGGCGTATGCCAAAGATGGAAAAATCCCCAAGCCACCAGCAAATTTGTTGGATGAGTTATTCAATAAGGTGGCGACACGTCGGTTCCCAGCACTGTTTGAAGCAATCGAGCAGGTCAAATTGGTTTTGAAATGTTTGCCGGATCAAATACAGAATCACCATATTGATTCACTAGAGCTTGCTCTTGAATTTTTAATTGAGGAAACACAACTTCCAAAAAAAATAGATTATCTATCAAGCACGGGTGAAGGTCAGACAATTCCTTTTGATGAAAGACCAAGGTATAGGCTGATTTGCTCTAAACTGGCGCTTAGCTTCTTCAAGTTCCTGAAAAACAAAGGTCTGAGCATCCCGAGAATCGTTGAGGAATGGCGAGAAGCAAGTCAAAATTCGCAATTTGCTGATATAAGAAAAGTCTGGACTGACCAGGATACTGGTGACTGAAGTTAAAATAATTGACGTTTTTCCAGCGCCCTCCGGGCGCGATCATGGGTGGCCAATATTCCGGTGGGTGCGCCTCAAAGCAGGCTTCCACACCGGCTACTCTCCGGCGCCCTGCGGGCGAAAGCCAGAATGTCAAAAGGCACGGCGTCCACCACCGTGCCTTTCGTTTCAATAAGGGTTTAGGGTTTCGGGAAAAAAGGACAAAAAGGACAGAAAAGACAAAAGATCGAAAACCCTGAACCCTGAACCCTGAACCCTGAACCCTGAACCCTAACTCGCTACTTCCCAACCCTGAGCGATTTCACCATATCATCCAGCCGGGTCAAATCCGGGTCAAAGTCGGCGGGCTGGAGGCGGTTCAGGAAGCGAACCGTTCGTTTCACAATGTCGGTTTCGGGCAGGTCACGGGCATCAATTGGATAAAACAGGGCAATGTAATACTTCCCATCACTGCTCAGGCCCTGGAAAGTATAGAAAATCGAGTCGTTTGTGGTTGGTGTTACGTCCTGGGCGTAGCGTGAAATAAACCGCACGCCTTTGCCTCCGTCAAAGCTCAGGTATTTTACCTGGGCATGAAACACCTGGGCGGCTTCGGCAGGCGGAAACACGGTGATTTCTTCAACCGGGCTCACCGGCTGCCGGATCAACAACTGTTTGAGCGCAGTCATCTGTTTGTCAAATTCAGCGCGTTCTTTCCCTTTGAAGACAGCGCGATAGGCGTCAATCGGATAAATCACCAGTTGCCGTTCGTGGTACGTGACGTAACTTTCGAGCCGGTCATTATCAAACCGAAACCGAAGGTATTCGGGGTTGCCATTCATAAACGGCGGTTCGTCGGGGTTATTGCGTTCGGCTCTCTCGACGCTGCCGCGAATCCGATTGGCCAGATTCATCAAATCAACCGAAACCTGATCTGGGGATAGCGCCATTCCGGGTCCTGGTGTTGGCGCCGGAACGCTCCCGCCGCCACCGCCGCTGCCTGAAGACCCGCGTTCGAGTTCATCAGCTAACCCTTTGGCATCATAGACGTTGCGAATGGTTTCCATCATGCCGCCCGCGTGAACCGCCATCGCCCGGCCTTTGTCTTCGGTGTAGATATAGCGTGACACAAACCGATGGACGTTGCTGTCAAAGTTGACGCCGACCAGTTCACCCGCCTGATTGACCACCGGACTGCCGGAGTTGCCGCCAATCGTGTCCGCCGTGTAGACGAAATCAACCGGCGTGTCCATGTTGATTCGACTGCGGCTGGCTTTGATTCGGGTCGCAATGTTAAACGGCGGTTTGGCGTCAAAGCTGGCTTCCCGATCAAACAGGCCGCCAAAGGTCGTTTTGTAGGGCAACATCGTCGTGTTGAATTCATACCCTTTGACCACGCCATAGCTCAAACGCATATTGAAATTGGCATCCGGCGCCAGCGTCCGGCCATAGGCGGCAAACCGGGCGCGGGCGACCTTTTCACCGGCTGCATTGCGGACGCTGTCAATGTTCTGTTTATTCCACTGATCGAGTTCGCGGACAATCGGGTCTACGCGACGAGCCGCCTGAAGAAGCGGGTCGTTTGAGCGTTCGAGGGCCGATAAACCACCATCAAGGATGGACTTGCGGAAATTGACATCCGCCAGTCGCGTGCCCTGAATCATATCACTCGCCGCTTCGCGAGGCCGTTTATTGCCCAACACCGCCTGGACAAACGGGTCATTTTCGCCCAGTTCGTCACGTAGTTCCTGGAGCCGCGTCAGCAGCAACACTTCTTCCAGATCGGCATACACCGGTGCTGGGGAAAGCAGTTGAAACCGTAATGATTCCAGGTTGGATTCGCGGTAGGCTTCGAGTCGTTCGGCAT
Organism: Acidobacteriota bacterium; assembly: GCA_016208495.1. Classification (NCBI taxonomy): domain Bacteria; kingdom Pseudomonadati; phylum Acidobacteriota; species Acidobacteriota bacterium. The sequence goes on from JACQXX010000128.1 coordinate 4,785, forward strand.
TTGGTTTTTGGACTTCGGTCACATACTGCACAATTTGCAGGGCTTTCGCAGCCAGTGGCGCATTCGAAAAGCTCGAAAGCATCACACGTTTGCCCATCGTCGGATAGAGCTTTTTGTAGGCGTCCGCCATTTGATCCCAGGCATCGCCAAATTTGCGCTGAAGTTCGGGACTGGCGGCCACTTTTTGCCGGAGTTCCTTTTCCTCATCAACTTTCTGGCGCATCAGCTTGTCTGATTCGAGCCCTTCCTGCTGACCATTGAGCCGTTTGAGCGAGTTATTGATCGAATGCAGTGCATCATCGGCCCGGCGTGCATTTTCAGCACTTTTTTCAGAAAATTCCTCCAGTGCTTTCCGCCGTCGGCGCAGCCCCTTGAGCATGACCAGGTTTTCAATATCGCGCTGGTATTCAAGCTGCGAAACGGTGCGCAACCGGTCAGTTTTCCCAGGGTTGCCAATCACAAAGATCAATTCGTTTTCTTTGGCGCCACGGCTGTTCCATTTCAGGTAATGCTCGATTCGGGCCGGGCGGTCATTTTCATAAACCCGGAAAAAAGCAAAATCGAGGCCGAAGCGCGGAAAACTGAAATTGTCATAATCGCCGCCAAATTCCGCCGCCTGCGCTTCGGGAGCAAACACCAGCCGCACGTCGGTGTATTTCTTAAATTGATACAGCCAGTATTCACCGCCCTCATACATGGTCACGACGGTTGATTTGAGCCCGGTGCGTTCGGTGGACTCTTTTTCAATATCAGCCATTTCGGCTTTGCGCATCCGTTCAGCGGCCCGGTCGTCACCAGCATTGCGACCTGCCCGCTGCACCCGGTCGGTGACTTCTTCATAGGCATACATCACGTTGATTTCCAGGTCGGGGCAGCGGAGTTCTTCACCACGCGAGCGGGCGTAAAAGCCGTTTTTCATCAGGTCGCGTTGCGGCGTTGAAAGCTGGGCAATTGCCGAACTGGCAACGTGGTGATTGGTCAACACCAGCCCATCCGCCGAAACAAATGAACCAGAGCCACCATTGTTGAGTCGGCAGGCCGACAATCGGACGTGATCAAGCCAGGCGCGATTCATTTCAAAGCCAAATTTGTCTTTGACCTGTTTAATCGGCGGATTGTCGAAGGTCCACATGCCTTCATCGGCAAAAATTGGAAGACAGCTTGAGTAAGCAAAGAAGAAAGCGAACAGCAAAAGAAAAGATTTTCGAAGCATATTGAAAAGTGAGTAGCGAGTAGCGAGTAGCGAAGTAGTGAAAGGCAAGCAAGTGGTTAGTGGTCAGTGATGCGAGTTAAGAGTTAAAAAAATGAGCGGATTTGAGCCCAGGAACTGGGCGGCAGGCATGTAGCCCAGGGTGCAACCCTGGGACCAACGTCCCATTTCCCTCCCGCCCCGCCGGCAAATCGCCATAGGCGATTTGCCGGCGGGGCGGGAGAAGGAGGGGGAGGGCCGCGTACCCAGGGTTTCGAAGACTCCACCCTGGGCTACAAGCCGACACCCGCTTCGCAGGTTAAAACTGAAATCTTCAGCCCCGGTTCTAAAGGACATTCCCAAAATCCACCAGCAGCGAATGGGGAATGAGCGTCATCGGTTCAGTTTCATGCTCATGCACCAGACAGTAATGGGCCGCCAGCTTTTCCAGCAGTGGTGTGGCGGCGGCCTGTGCTTCTTCAGCCGTGGGTGGTGCGGGTGTATCTTCATCCTCGGATGCTGGCGGCGGCGGTTGGAGCGATTTCTGGTAATTTGAGAGCAACGCCCCGGCCTCTTCGAGTGGAAACGGCAAACGGTTGAGCACTTCACGCAGCAAATAGAGCAGGGTTTGTTCGCCGGGAGAAAGCGGCAGCGCATCAAAATTGATTCGAAGATAGGATTGCAATCCATACGCCAGTTGTGACAGCAGATTGATGGTCACCGGCTGGCCCTCGGTTCGCTGGACAATCAGGCTGGCTTCGGTCGGAGTCAGGCGATAGCGGGCAATCGTGTCGAAATAACCGGCCACATCATCGCTGTCAAAGCGCAAATCAGACGGATTGAGTTCCATCACTTTAGATCGAATCCGGGCAGCCCGTTTGAACGGCGGGGCTTTTTGCGAGGCGACGACGATCTGGTTGAGCGGGGGTAATTCACTGACAATTTGCTCGATCAGCGCATTGACGCTGTCTGAACCAATCACCGTTTCATAGTTGTCCAAAATCAGGGTATCAATCGAAAGTTCTTTTAAGGCACTGACAATGAGTCGAGCTGCCTGACTGGTGCTTGAAACGGTTGTCTGGCCGGCGCCCATCTGGACATTATAGAGTGAGCTGCAAAGGCTCTGAACACAATGGTTTAAATCGCGATCTCTGGCGTCAAGCGTCAGCCAGCGGACGTTGGCGCCGACACGATGGGCCATTGAGGCCAGTAACGTGGTTTTTCCGTACCCTCGCGGAGCTTCAATCAATACCAGCGGCACATCAAAATGGCTGCTCAACAGGTTGCTCAGATATGCCCGATGAAATGCGCGTGGGTGGGGGCGCGCCGGAGCGCATTTAGCACGGTTAAAAGATTCAGACACAACCGCTCCCTTATTGAAATTGAATGAGAATTTGAGTGAATTGGACTGAGAAAAGCGTGGGCGGAAAATGAATTGCCCCGTATTATGCACACTTCGTTGCTGGACTTCAAAGTCGCAGAGCTGAATAAATCTGTGACAGGCTGACCTTTTTGTTTAGACCTCAAGCTTCAGCTTGTAAAAACAATCCTTTGAAAGGCAAGCTAAAACCTCCATTGCGGAAAGGTCGGTTTTCGCCCGGATGGGCGCCGGAGAGTAGCCGGAGGGCAGCCGGCTTTGCGGCGCACCCTCCGGTCATCGGTCAGCCTCCGATTCGCGCCCGGATGGGCGCTGGAAAAAGAGGGCACCGTTTGAAAAGAGAAAAGAAGTGGTGCCACTTTGGTCCAGCGCCCATCCGGGCGCGAACTTTTGGGCACGCCGGTGTCCGGTGGTAGCGCTCAAAGCAGCGCGACCACCGGCTACTGTCCATCGCCCGTCCGGGCGGGAGCTGTCAAGCCCAGCTAACTTTTCCGCAACGGAGAAGCTACAGCTTGAACTCTGTACTTGTGAAGGAATCACCGCCATGTTTCGAAACTTTTTCAATTGCGCTTGCGCATCAATCCTGTTTTTGGCTTTTGGAATGCCGATTGGGGCGGCTCTGACACGTTTGCCAGTCGTTGCCGCGAGCCAAAACACCGTCGCCGATCTCTCGAAACCAATCGAGCGTGACCTCAAAGGCGGTGAAACCCACACCTATCAGATCGCAACTGCTGCTGGTGAATATCTGCATCTGGTCGTCGAGCAAAAAGGAATAGACGTCGTGGTGGCGATTTTTTCAGCCAGTGGTGAAAAAATCACTGAGGTGGACAGCCCAAATGGTACGCAGGGACCGGAACCGGTTGAGTTTGTAACCGCAATTGCCAGCTCAATCCGGCTTGAAGTGCGTTCACTTGAGGCCGGTGCCTCTGCCGGGCGCTATGAACTCAAACTGATCGAACGCCGGACGGCCAATCCAAAAGATAAAGACCGGATTGCTGCCCGCGCCGCACTCAACGAAGGCGAAATGCTGCGTGCCCAGGTCACGCGTCAGACCATTCAACAAGCGATTGGAAAATACCAGGCGGCGCTCAAGCTGTTTCAATCGGTTGGGGATGTTCAAGGGCAGGCGACCTGTTTGAATGCGATTGGATTTAGTTTCTACTCGATAGGAGAACCACAAAAAGCGATTGGTTTTTATGAACAGACCCTACCTCTCGTGGCAACGCTCAAGGATCGAAGTGGTGAAGGCTATACACTGTATAATCTGGGGTTAGCCTATTCATCAATGGGAGAGAAGCTAACCGCCATCCGTTACTATCTGCAGGCGTTGCCGCATTTCGAAGCCACCCAGGATTTGTATGGAAAAGGCTCTGTCCTCAACGGTATTGGCGCCGCCTATGCCGTCACCGGCGATTTGCAAAAGGCGGTTGAGTACTATCAGAAAGCCTTGCCCTTACGCGAAAAAGTCGGGGATCAAAACGGATTGGCGGTGACGGTGAGCAATCTGGGGCAGGTGTATGATTCGCTGGGGAGAAAGCAGCAGGCCCTGGAACAGTATGCCCGGGCGCTTGAAATCCTTGAGAAAACCGGAAATCGCCCCAAACAGACCATTGCCTTGATCAATATTGGATCGGTGTATTTTTCGCTCGGTGAATCAAAATCAGCACTGCAGTTTTATGAGAAAGCACTGGCCCTCGCGGAAATCACCGGAGATCGTGAAACCCAGGCCAGTATCTTGAACAATATCGGCACTGTCTGGTTTCAGCTCGGAGACCCCTCCGCTGCCTTTCCATTTTTCACCCGTTCGTTGCCTCTGTGGGAAGCCATTGGCAACCAGTTCGGAAAGGCCACGACGCTCAATAATATTGGACTCATTCAGGCAGAGTTAGGCGATTTGGCCAAAGCGAAAGAATGCTATGATCAGGCGTTGCAGATTCGCAAAAAGCTCACTGATCGAATGGGTCAGGCGCAAACCCTGAACAACCTTGGCCTGCTGGCGGCGCAAGCCAAAGACCATCCGCGGGCGATTGAGTTATTGACCCAAAGCCTGGAACTGGACACCCAGGTTGGCAACCGGTGGGGGCAATCGCAAACGCTCTTTAATCTGACCAAATCGCTGGTTGCCGTCGGGAAACTCACTGAAGCCAGAGCCAAAATCGAAGAATCCCTCAAACTGATTGAATTTATTCGCTCCAATGCCGGGGCCCAGGCGTCACGGTCGTCATTTTCAGCCACGGTTCACGACCACTTCGAACTCTATATTGACGTGCTGATGTTACAGCATCAGGCCAATCCGAAAGCTGGACATGAGCTTGAAGCCCTGAACGTCAGCGAGCAGGCCCGGGCGCGAACGTTGATCGAAACCTTGCTTGAGGCTGGGGCCGATATTCGCCAGGGGATTGACCCAAAATTGCTGGAACGCGAGCAAACGCTGGAGCACCGGCTGAGTGAAAAGCTCCAGCGGTTGACGCTGTTGCTCAACAGTCCGCATTCACAAGACCAGGAAGAAGCCGCCAAAACCGAAATTGACCTCCTGACCAAAGACCTGTCTTTGGTGCAGGCTGAAATTCGTGAAAAAAGCCCGGCCTACGCAGCGCTGACACAACCACAAGCGCTGACAGTTGAGGACATCCAGCAAAAAGTGCTCGACCCAAAAACCGTGCTGCTTGAATATTTTCTGGGTGAGACCCATAGCTACGTGTGGGCTGTGACGCCGACGACTGCGAAGGTCTTTGTGTTGCCACCACGCCAGGAAATCGAGCTGGCCGCCCGTCAGGTTCGTGAGTTGCTCATCAGCCGCAATGTCCGGGAACGACATATTGGATTAAAAAACCGCGCGGCATTCATTGCCGATGCCGATGCGGTGTTACCTCAAGCGGCGGCAAAATTAAGTGCCCTGATCCTGGGGCCAGTTGCCGGGGAGCTTGGCAAAAAACGGTTGCTCATCGTGGCGGATGGCGCGCTGCAATACATTCCATTTGCCATGCTCCCAAAAGCTGGAAGTGGTGCTGGAAAAGGCAAGTCGGCCAAAGCAAATCCGACCACGGTTTTTCTGATTGAAGATCATGAAATCGTCACGCTGCCATCCGCGACCACGCTGGCAGTGCTGCGCACCCAAACCGCCGGGCGCAAACTCGCAGCGAAAACGCTGGCAATCCTGGCGGACCCGGTCTTTGGTGGTACTGATGACGAGCGAATGGAGCCAGTTCGCGGCAAGCTGGAGGCCCGAAAAGCTGATTCATTGAATGGTTTAAAACAGGAACAAATTGCCCTGCGTCTGCTCGAACGAACCGAAGACACAAGCCCTGTGGAAACCCGAAGCTGGTTGCGCATTCCACGACTGCCGTTCACGCGAGCTGAAGCCGACCAGCTTGCCGCCCTGGTTCCAAAAGCTGCCAATGTGATGAAAGCGACGGATTTTGCCGCCAGTGTCGAGACCGTAAATAACGGCGAATTGACCAATTTTCAGTATGTGCATTTTGCGACGCATGGTTTGCTCGATACGGAACGTCCCGAACTTTCGTCGCTCGTGCTCTCGCTGGTCAATGAACAGGGGCAGCTTGAAGATGGGTTTTTGCGGTCAATTGATCTGTATAACCTGAGCCTGGACGCCGAACTGGTGACGCTTTCCGCCTGTGAAACCGGCCTTGGGAAAGATATTCGCGGAGAAGGTCTGGTTGGAATGACTCAGGGGTTTTTCTACGCTGGGGCCAAACGGGTTACCGTCAGTCTGTGGAGCGTGAGTGACAAAGCCACGGCGGACCTGATGACCCGGTTTTACACCAAAATGCTGCGCGCCAAACTGACACCGGCGGCGGCGCTCCGGGCGGCTCAACTTGAACTCCTGCGCGGCAAACAATGGTCGGCGCCGTACTTTTGGGCGCCGTTTGTGATTCAAGGCGAGATGAATTAAAAGGTTCAGAGTATCGTCTTTAGACGAGAGAGTTTTTTCCGTACCACTTATCACCTCTCACGCCTGAAGGCGTTACTCTGAACCGAAATCTTTTCTGAAATGCCATAGTTTGCGCTACTCTTTCCTGACGCATTTCATTTGTTCAGTCCGCTTCTTTCTCCGCAAGTTACCCGTATTTTTAGCCTTCACCCACCATACCCATCAGGGAGGATCTCCATGCGCAAGCTGACCTGGCTTTTTGCCATTATAGTGCTGGTTCAGACGGTGGTTCCGGCGGTTGGTCCTGGCGTTCGGCCGATGTCGGTCGCCACGCCTATCGGAACACGTTCGATGACATTGCTCCAAAGTTCAAAGCTTCCCGGTTTAATTGCCCCAGTAAGACTGGTGCGCGACCAGGAACACATTCCCCACATTTATGCCCAGAATGACCACGATTCCTATCTGGTGATGGGCTACATTCAGGCGCAAGATCGCTTTTTCCAAATGGATTTCAACCGCCGCCAGGCCAGCGGAACGCTTGCCGAAATGGTTGGAAGTGCCGGACTTGAAAGCGATACCCAGCTTCGGCTATTTGGGTTGCGGCGCGGGGCGGAAGAGTCGTTGCCGGGGTATTCGGCATCAATCCGGGCGGGGCTTCAGGCTTACGCTGACGGAGTTAATGCCTTTCTTGATGATCCAACCCTGCCGCTGTCGCCCGAATATCAGGCCCTGGAACTCAGCCGCGCCCAGATTCCACGCTGGACACCGCTTGATAGCCTGACGATTGGCAAGGCGACGGCGTTTAGTTTGTCTTTTGACGTGACTTTGGAATTGAGTTTGTCGTTGGCGCTTGGGATTTTCCAGCAAGCCGGTCAGCGAGGCGGTTTTGACGGGACGAAGCTGTTTTTTGAGGACGTCTTCCGTAGCGCGCCGTTTGAAGCGTCGCCGTCAATCCCGGATTTTCTTGAAAAAGCTGGCCTTCGGTCACTAACCCCTGACTCCCGATCTCTTCAAGCTTTGATTGCCTCAGTAAAAGCCGCTTCGGCTGAAATGAAACCCGAAAGCCTTCAACTGGCGGCACAGTGGCTTGATAAAGTCAAATCCGATCCATATTTACAGCGGATTTTCGACCGTTCGGCGTTTCCAAAAGGCAGCAACTGGTGGATTGTCAACGGAGACCACACAACAACCGGCAACCCGATGCTGGCCAGCGACCCGCATCTTTCATTGAGCACGCCTTCGGTCTGGTATGAAATCCATCTCAATGTTGCCAATGACCCCGAACGCGGGCCGATGAACGTCAACGGCGTTTCATTTCCAGGCATTCCCGGCGTGGTGCTGGGCGCCAATGACCGGATTTGCTGGGGTGCCACCGTCAACATTCTCGATACCGGAGACGCTTTTCAGGAAGAACTGGTGCTGGACCGCAAAACCTCGGTGCCGAAATTTTCCAAATTCAACGGGAAGAAAGAACCCGTCATCGTGTTGCCGCAAACCTATCGCGTCAATCGGATTGGCGATGGCACGGCTGACACGCTGGAAATGGCGACCGTCCCGCCACAGGCCGCCGTGATCGTGTTGCTTCCACGTCGGAACAATGGCCCGATTATCAACCTGGTCCCCGATTCCAAAAAGAAAACCAAAGGCGTCGGCATCAGCATTCAGTATTCGGGATTTCGCGCCACCCGCGAACTCGACGCGTTTCTGTCGTGGAACCGCGCCGGTTCAGTCGAAGAATTTAAGGAAGGACTGCAGTTCTTTGACTTCGGCGCGCAGAACTTTGCCTGTGCCGATAGAGACGGAAACATTGGGTACTTCACCAGCGCGGAAATGCCGCTCCGCGAAGATTTGCAAAAGCTTGGTCGCGTAGACGGGATGCCGCCATTTTTAATGCGTGATGGAACCGGCGCGCGCAAAAACGAGTGGCTTCCGGTGACCAATCGCCAGCCGGGGCAGGCGCTGAATTATGAAATTCTACCCTTTGCCGAAATGCCCCAGGTCGTCAATCCGGCTGCCGGTTTTATCACCAACTGCAACCAGGATCCAGTCGGGACATCGTTTGATAACAACCCATTGAATCAGCTTCGAAAAGGCGGTGGGATTTATTATCTCAGCCCCGGATACGCCGACGGCAACCGTCAGGGCCGGATTCAACGCCTGTTGCAAGCCAAACTGGCGGGCGGGGGCAAAGTTTCGCTCCAGGATTTGCAGGCGATGCAGCACAACCATCAAATGCTGGATGCCGAAGTATTGACGCCATCCATTTTGACCGCTTTCCAAAATGCCTCAGCCGCGAGTGCTCCTGATGCCTTGAAAGCACTCGGGCAGGATGCTGGAATCCGTGAAGCCGTCGAACGGTTTCAGGGTTGGGATTTCAGTTCGCCGACGGGCATCCGTGAAGGCTATGACCCGGATGAAGACTGGCGCAATTTGCCCGAACCATCAGCCGCGGAAATCCAGCATAGCGTCGCGGCTGCCACTTATGCCGTATGGCGGAGCCAGATGGTTCAAAACGTGATTGATACCACGTTATCCCGAGTCGGTGCCGGGTTTGCACTGCCTCCGGGAGACCTGGCGATGGGGCCGCTCCGGAATTTGCTGGATAGCTACCCGACGGCAAAAGGGAAGGGCGCTTCGGGCGTGAATTTCTTTGAAGTGACTGGCGTTTCAGACCCGGATGCCGCACGGGACATCATCATTTTGCGGAGTTTGCGCCAGGGGCTGGACTTGCTGGCCAGCCCCTTGATGGCTCCGGCGTATGCACGTTCGACCAATCAAAATGACTACCGGTGGGGACGACTGCACCGGATAACCTTTGACCATCCGTTAGGCGGCCCGTTTGATGTGCCCAACGCCGGAGGTTTTTCAAATCTGAGTACTGGTTTGCCAGGACTGGCGAAATCTGGCGGCTATGAAGTGCTGGACGCTTCGACGCACTCGGTCCGAATGTCAAACACCGGCTCTGGCACTTTTGGCGGAGGCCCGTCACGGCGCTTCGTCGGCGAAGTCACGTCATCCGGCGTGACGGCGTTCCAAATCCTGCCGGGCGGCGAAAGCGGCAACGTTGCCAGTCCATTTTATGCCAATCAGGTTGGCCGCTGGCTGACGAACAAATATCATCCGCTGCTCCTGACTGACGCTGAGGTTGAAGCCGCAAAGGTCGAGGAAGTCACGTTTACCAATTGATGGGAATAGGGTTCAGGGTTCAGGGTTCAGGGTTCAGGGTTCAGGGTTCAGGGTTCAGGGTTCAGGGTTCAGGGTTCAGGGTTCAGGGTTCAGGGTTCAGGGTTTTCGAATTTGATTTTGTTATCGTTCTCGCCGCGTAGCGGTGGCTGAATTGAGGCAGGTCGTTTACGGCCTGTAACTGCGGTTCCGGATTCCGTGATTGAAAAAATTAAAAGGGTGCACAAAAAACCCTGAACCCTGAACCCAAAGCTCTGACAGGATGACTGGCTGACAAGGTGACAGAGTGATTTTTTCATCCCTCATCCTTCATCCCTCATCCCTTTCGAGAACCCTGAACCCTGAACCCTGAACCCTGAACCCTAAATCGCGCTACAAATTGTCATCAAAAACGCTCCCTGTCGTCGCCACCAGCCGGAGAACTGCTGATTCGTGGTACATTCCCGAACCGTAAACGGCTGCCATTCCGAAGGTGAAGATTCAGAATTGGACAAGGTGACTTCGACCGAACGGGTGTCGAGGTTGAGACCCTGTTGGAGACATTTGAGCGCGCTTTCCTTGGCACTCCAGATGAGGGTGGCGGTTTGCGAGCGATTTGGTTCTGATAATGAAATTATCGAGCTATTTTCAGCTTCGGTGAAGTAATCCGCGATGAATTCCGGACTGCGCGGTTCGATCAATTCCAGGTCGCACCCGATGGCCGTTCCTGGAAGTCCAATCAAACACATTGCCAGCCCGGCCCGATGACTGAGCGAAATCGCCACCGGTGCCGGTGCTCCGAGCCGAAACGCCGCCGGAGCGCCCGTCCCGGTTGGAAGAATTTCAAAGACGGCGAGTTCCTCGGCGGGTACGGTCTCAATCGCCGTCAATTCCTGCAACGCATCTCCTGGTTTTTCAACCGTTTGAAAGAACGCATGGAGCGCATGTTTGGCTGTCCATCGCCCGAGCAGCCATTCCTGACGGCGCTTGGGAAACTTCAACTGGTCAGCAATCGCCGTTTCACGTTCTGAAAGCCAGCGTGTATTGGCCGGAACGTGGTGCTCTGATCGCAACAGAAAGAAAAGAAAAGACATAAGCGAATTGAGAGTGAAGAATGAAGAATGAAGAATTGAGAATGAAGAATAAAAAGTTCAGAGTTCAAGCTTTAGCTTGCCATGATTTTCCGAAGTTGGTTTTATGTTTATGTCAGTGAGTCGTCAGTAGTCAGTAGTTCACTAAGGGGGGCGTTAAAAAATAAGTTCCTGAGAGCGCGGTCACCCTTTTACATCCAGGTTTTTGGTTTTGCACCGCGAAGCGTTGCAGTTCGGATAGCCGGTCGGTTGGCCGCCGCCCACGCCCCGCAGGGCGCGGGCGAAGCGGGGAGGGATCGGGGGGAACGAACCGTTTCCCGGTGGTAGCTCCCAAAACCTCGCAACCGACCGGCTATCCGAACGGCAGCCCTTCGGGATGCTCAATCCAAATACCCGTTCCCCAAACGAAAACGGGAAGTTGATTTTTAACGCTTCCTAAGTTCATTTGATGGAATTATTTGACTATTTCCAAATCAAGAACTCCCAGGGAAAATGGTACGATGCTGGAATTTTGACGATCAGAGATCTGAAAGCGGAGTAGGGAAAATGCCAGCTTACAACCAGTCATCCAACGAAGTCACCTTCAAAATTGTCTACTTTGGCCCTGGACTGGCAGGGAAAACCACAAATATTCAATACATCCATAGCTGCAACATACCTCAATCTGAAGGAAAAATAGTTAGAAAATATAAAGAAGACCTGGGGCATATTTTGTCTTGCGAGTTTTATCCTCAGATTTCTTTTCAGGGTTACAATGTCAAATTCCACCTGATGGCCAGAGTAGGGAATTTATTCTATTTAACTGGTTGGCCATATGTTCTACAAAACGTTGATGGAATTGTATTTGTAGCTGATAGCCAACTACTGCGAATGGATGCAAACCTGGAACTGCGAGAGCTTTTGGAAAAATTACTGACGCAAAATAATATAAATTTTCACCGCCTGCCATTTGTCTTACAATTGAACAAACGGGATTGTGATGAAATTGCCCCGGTTGCTGAAATGCTCCAATTATTAAACCAGAGGCAAGGCCCGTATTTTGAAGCAATTGCTTGTCAGGGAATTGGAGTCGTGGAAAGCCTTCAATCGGTTGTCCGGCAGATCATGGGCCAGGAACGAAGTGCAATTCAATGATTCAGTTTCAGTTATTTTGAGCCGCCTTGGGGGAAACGGAGATGGACATTTCAATGTTGATTCAGGAAGGCGAACGGTTATCCAGACCGGCGATTTTACTTTCAACGAAAGCTCAAACAGCCAGTCAAGTTGTGGGTATTTGGGGTGGGAAAGGGTACCGAGCCGTTCTCCAACTTGGGCATTATCGTGGTGGCTCCCACTGGATCACACTGGATACCGGGCTGTTCAATCAAGTAGGGCTTCACTATCGAAACCAGCCATATCGTGGAACATTGAGTGTTTTTGAAAATCAGAAATGGGCCAGGCCCTTTCACGTGTTTCACAATCCCGATCAGGTATTTCAAATTGATGATTTTAAAGGGCAACCGCTCTATGCCCGATTGATTCGGACCTTGCCTCCGTTTGAGGCTATTTGTTTGTACGGAAGCCCACAAGTTGAGGCATGGTTAACTTCGCTTGACCGAACGCGATTGGATTATTCGCTTGATGATGGTCCAGACGATACACCCACAGCTCAAACTTTCTTCGAACTGGCCAATGCTTATGACGAGCACTACGAACGGCGGGCGCCTTTCCATATCAATGAAGGTGAAGACATTGCTCTCATTGGTGGATGGCCAATGAGTTGGCCGGATGATAATTTTTATATGCCTGCGGAAGTGAAGTTTTTATGTATGACCATTCAATCCGCAGAGCCCTGGTTAGAGATCTGGAATCGTGGCTGGAACTTTTGGGTTACCGCACGAATAACTTGAATCACTTCAAATAGTTCTAGCCAATTGATGATTCCCGCCCGGACGGGCGATGGACAGTAGCCGGTGGTTTGCCGCTTTGGGCACACCACCGGACCTCGGCCCCGACATCTTCGCGCCCGGATGGGCGCTGGATAATCGAATTTGTTTAGTCATCTTCGTTTGAAAATCAGAAAACTTGCGGTTTTTATCCAGCACCCATCCGGGCGCGATTGGGGAGAAACCCCGTTCCGGCGGGTGCGCCTCAAAGCCGCCCTGCCCGCCGGCTACTTTCCGGTGTCCATCCGGGCAAATGCATGGTCATCTAAACCGTGGGCTACGCACCACGGCTATTACACAACGACCCTTCGGGCCTGAAATCCAAACACTGATTTCCCGTGGGCTGCGCACCACGGCTATTGAACGACGACCCTTCGGGCCTGAAATCTAAATAGAGCGTGTCGCAGAACGGATCTTTGGAAAGAAAAGAAAACAGGGATAAGAGACTTGAAAAAGAAAGACGGTATAGGGTTTCCTAAGGAAATATGAAAAACCGAGAGGAAACCCATGACCGAACCAAAGAAGTGTA
>JACQXX010000129.1 GCA_016208495.1 Acidobacteriota bacterium
CCCGGAAAAACCACGAGGAGAAATACTATCGAGCACACCAGCAAAAATTGAAACATTGCCACCTCAATTATCTCCCTTCCTGTCGGGAGTTGGGAGAGAGATTTTTGACTTGTGTCAAGGGACTTTTTATCACCTACTTAATCATCTTGTTTGGTGAATTTAACTCGACCTCTTTCTTAGAGGTTAACTCAAAATACCGCATCAAGGCGCCAGAATCAAATAAAGGTGTTTTCAGTGATCAAATTCAATATTTTGACACAGTTTTAATGCGCCGCCAGTCTGACCTGTCAGTTGAGTTTTACTGACAGGTCAGACTTTTCATCGAACATTTGTGAGGATTGAAAAAGGCGGTGGGTCGTCTTGGGGAGGGAAGGGCGTTGAATACGTGTCAGTTTTTTATTCAACCCGCTTTAAGAGTAGCCCGGCATTGGTGCCGCCAAAGCCCGAGGAATTGGACATGGCGTAGGTGATCTTCGCTGGTCGTGGCCGATTGGGCACATAGTCCAAATCGCATTCCGGGTCGGGTGTTTCGTAGTTGATCGTCGGTGGCAGGATTTGCCGTTCGACCGCGAGCGCCGTGTAGCAGGCTTCGATACCGCCCGCCGCCCCCAGCGCGTGTCCGGTCATAGATTTGGTCGAACTCACCGCCAGTTTGTACGAATGATCGCCAAAAACGCGCTTGATGGCCAGCGTTTCGAACTTGTCATTGTATGGCGTGGACGTTCCGTGAGCGTTGATGTAGTCAACCACTTCGGGTTCAACCTGGGCGTCGCGCAGCACATTGCGGATCATCCGGTACACGCCGTCTCCATTCGGAGCTGGGGTTGTAATGTGATGGGCATCGGCGCTCATGCCGTAGCCAACCACTTCGGCATAAATTTTGGCACCGCGAGCCCGCGCATGCTCATATTCTTCAATCACCATAATCCCGGCACCCTCGCCAAGCACAAAGCCGTCACGATTGAGGTCAAAGGGACGTGAGGCACCTTTCGGATTGTCGTTGTTGGTTGACATGGCTTTGGCGGCGCTAAACCCACCAACCCCCATTGGGGTGATGGCGCCTTCGGTCCCGCCGCACACCATGACATCGGCGTCTCCGTCCTGGATCAATCGGAAAGACTCGCCAATCGCGTGAACCCCAGCCGCACAGGCCGTGGCGGTTGCCGAGCTTGGGCCCTTTAAGCCGTGCCGGATTGAAACATAGCCGTCAGCCATATTCACCAGGTAGGAAATCATAAAATATGGCGAAATATGACGCGGTCCTTCTTTCATCAACCGGGCGTGTTCGCGTTCGATGATTCCAAAGCCACCAATCCCGCTACTGATATAGACACCGATACGATCCGCATTATCTGGTGTCACTTGCAGACCGGAATCGGCCAGAGCTTCTTCAGAAGCCGCCACGGCATAGTGGATATAAGGCGCCGTGCGTCGTTGTTCGCGATGATCAAAGTACTTTGACAGGTCAAAATTTTTGACTTCGACAGCAAACCGAACCTGGAATCCAGATGCGTCAAAATGCGTGATCGGGCCAGCACCTGACTGACCTTCCATCATCGAGGTCCAGTTTTCTTCGCGAGTATTCCCAATTCCAGTGACCAGTCCGATCCCGGTCACTACGACACGACGAGCACCATTGGCAGCGTTCTGCATACAGACTTTCCTTCTAAATAGAATGATTTGAGTGCGAAATTAGAGTCGCGCAATTTATCTTTCTTGACGCAAGGAAAGCAAGGGAATCAGGAAGCAGGGCCAGGGTTCAGAGTTCAGGGTTCAGGGTTCGGAGGGCAAATTTTGGTCCTTTTTGTCTTTTTGGTCCTTTTGGTTTTGACGCTTGCCAAACCCCGCAACCCCGAACCCCGAACCCTATGAATAAAAATTCATGGGCTGGGTCAGTAGCGCCATCGGGTCGGCGACATTGAGGGCTTCTTTCACGACAAAGGCTTCAGCGTCACGAACATTGATCAATCCGCCAAAATAGCGGTCACGCGCTTTCAAGCGGTCAAAGAAATCTTCACCTGAGAGCAGCGTTTGCAGATCCTGGCTGTTTGGGTTGTGAAATTGCGAAACGTGCGCGGCCAGGGCGGCCCATTTGGCTTCGCGGTGGGCACTGATATCAACCAGAAAGGTTGGCGACACGGTGCGCGGAAACAGATAGTGCGCGATAGCTGAAATGTAGTGCCGTTCCAACCCAAAATCGGCGTCATATTTGGCGAGGTGAGCCAGATGGGCGGCTTCCCGGATGATCTGGGCCGAGTGGGCATGGTCCGGGTGGGGATCTTCCGGGTAATGCGCAAAAATGACTTTGGGTCGCAACCGGCGCAGGGCACGCACCAGTTTTCGACGTGACGTGTCATCCGCCGAAATGTGGCCATCGGGAAGTCCCAAATTGGCGCGGACATCAAGTCCCAGGATTTGTGCTGCATTGTGGGCTTCGAGCGCCCGCATTTCGACTGTTCCGCGCGTTCCCATTTCGCCTCGGGTCATATCGAGGATGCCTGTTCGATGCCCCTGAGCTTTGAGTTTGAGCAGTGTGCCTCCGACATTCATTTCAACATCGTCGGGGTGGGCTCCGATTGCCAGTACATCAATGGTTGGCAATTCAGCGGTGGCTTGGGCTGTATAGGTAACCAGCATGCAGTTTCACCTTTCGTTTCAAGACTTCTTTTGTGCCTAAAAGCAACCACGCCAACAACTTAATCAGGTGTTGGCGCTGGATGCCGAAAAAAATTTGAAAAGGCGGGGATGTTGTTGAACGACCAGGACGAAGGGGGAGACTATTGTATTTCTCTCCGGCTGAACCCTGAACTCCGAACCCTGAATGATATTATTTTTCCTTCCCAAGAAAGTTATTTGAGACTTGCTGGGCAATTGAATTTTTCAGATCTTCGGCTGCCCGAGCCAGGAGTTTTGCCGCCACGGCAGAAGTTGAGGTTGCCTGCCCAAGCGTGACACAGGTCTCTAAAATTGAAAGCGTCTGACGATTGACGGGAACTGAAATAACGTGTGATGGACGACCCCGCCGGCTGACTTTTGATGACGCTTTTTCGGTGCTGGGGGCAGGTTCTGGCGCTGCTTTTTTAACTCGTGGCATGTGAAGCCTCCTGAATGAAAAAGAAAAATTCCGGTTTAAGAATAGATGACTTGCTGAAGATGATTTTGGCAGGAAATTTCATTCATTATTCTTGAACGAAAATGCTGAAGTGAAAATGCGTGAAGGAGTACCTGCATAATCCTTTCAGTATTTGAAAAAATACCTGGTTGAAGCAAAAAAAACAAGCATGCATCGCTCAAAAAAAGAGGCTTCATTCAATGAATGAAATGCAGTTTTTCAAAAGGAGATTAACGCGCAGGTAATTTAAAATACAACATAAGTGCTTTTAAATTAACTAGATATAAAGTGATTTGCAACTAAGTGGAAAAATGATTCAATTGTTTAACCAGAAGGTGAAGGGCCAAATTACTGGGAGATAAAAAGATATTCAAGAAAGATATTGAAGAAATAATCCTCCAAGAAATAATTTTCTCAAATCAATCGAAGCCCTCACGGAACATCGGCTGTAACTGGTTGAAACTGAGGCAGATTTCGGTAAAGTTTTCAGCAAGGATTCAACGAAAGGGATTGTTGAACATAGATGGTTCTACGAAAATAAAAAGATCTGTTTTTCTAGCGAAGAAATGGGAATTGAGGCGGCAAATTGAACAGTTTTTTTCCCGAAGATAAGTGCCGTTTGACTCGACCTTTATACACGGCGCCACATCGGCGGCATCGGTACAGGGCCTCATCTTTTCCAACCTGTTTTTGAACTTCAGGTGGAGCGGTCATCCATTCTTTCAAACATCCATTGCACACCGACTCTTTTCCTTTTTCATCAACATTTTTCACGGTGCAATTAAAATGATGTTCGCTTTTTAGGGCATGAAATTCCATGGGTAATCTCCTTTTCTGGCAAAGTGTTTCAAGGAAAGTGAGGTTTTTTGGTACTATCCGGGCATTCCACTCAGGTTTGTTTCCTCATTGTAAATGCGAATTCCACTTGATCCACCAAAATTTACTGATTTAGTGCAAACGCTGGTGCGCCATGCCCTGACACCAGCCATTGTGTTCTTACCCAGCCGCCGGGCCTGTGATGATGCGGTTGAATCGTTTCGCTCAATTCGTTCGGTTGGCCTGTCTTCTGACCAGATTGACCAGATTGAAGCCATTATTGACTCATTTGGGGACGAAGCACCATTCCTGCGGAAACATCGGCATTATTCGCTGGTCTTTCGAAAGGGAGTGGCGGCCCATCACGCCGGTCATTTGCCGGCCTGGAAGCATCTGGTTGAAAAACTTATGTCCTCCGGCTTGTTGCGGGCGGTTTTTTCAACCTCCACACTGGCTGCCGGAATTGATATGCCGGCGCGATCTGTGGTGATCACGGCCTCCAGTTTGCGAGGCGACGAGGGACACCGCGATATTAAAGCCTTCGAACTGGCCCAAATGACCGGGCGGGCTGGTCGTCGGGGACGTGACAAAGTTGGGTTTGCGGTGTTTATCCCCGGCCCATTTCAAGACATCCGCCTGATTCAAGAACGCCTGTTCCAACCACCAGAACCGATTGAAAGCAGTTTCAATGCCAACTACACGATGGTACTCAATCTGCTCCAACAGCTTTCCCCAGAGTCGGCGCGGGCCCTGGTCGAACGGAGTTTCCTTCAGTTTCAGCGTATTGAGCAGGCCCAACGCCTCCGGCCACGGCTGGAACGTATTCAAAAACTGGTCAATGACGATGCTGCACAGTGCCCGGCTGGAAACCGGGTAAAAACAATCATGCGGTATCAGGAGCTGGAACACACGCTCAATCGTTCGCGCAAACAGGTCAAATCACTACGGCGCATGGTGGATCGCGAACAAGTTGCCGCCGGAATGGATCCGGAATGGACGAAAAGCTTGATGGAGGGCCTCGAAAAAGAGGAAACCACCCTCCGGACACTTCTGGCCAAACGCGATGATTTGCCGTGTGGGACCTGCTCGCAACTGAAACGTTGTCCGCAACGGGCCGGAGAAATCGCGCACAACTACGAAGAACTGACCCGCCTCGAAGACCGCATGGACAGCTTTGAACATGGTCTCTGGTCGGGCTTCGAAGACTGCGTCAAAATCCTGCAACACTTTGATTATATTGATGATAACTGGCGCCCAACTGAGCAGGGAAACTGGGCGTCGTTTCTGCGGGTTGATAACACGCTGTTTATTGCCGAGTTGCTCCGCGATGGGTTTTTTGACACACCAGATGCCCGGACAATGGCGGCGCTGTGTGGTGGGTTAGCGGCTGAAGATCGTGATTTCACAACCAGTTATCACCAGCCGGAACCATTTCTGGCGACCCTGAGAAAAGCCGTTGGGATTGCCAAGGCGATTGAAGCGATTCAGGATCAGCATTCGTTTTACTGCCCAATGTGGATTGACAAAGAGGCCGCCAAACTGGTGTGGCTCTGGGGCGATGTCACCCGACCATGGGAAGAGCTTTTGAAACTGACCGAAGCCAGCGAAGGCGATATTGTCCGATTGATTTTACGCACCGCTGACCTGCTCGGACAACTCACTGGATTGGTTGATTCCCATCCACATATTGCCGCTCGCGCCCGCGAAGCTACCCGCCTGATCCGGCGACCGCCGATTGAGGAATGACAAGGTGATAGAATGACAGGGTGACAAGGTGACAAGGTGACAAGGTGACAAAATGATCTAAGGGAGTCGGATGGAAATATCATACCACCAGGGTTCAGGGTTCAGGGCCAGATACTCCACGTTGAGTGGTACCCGCCAGTTCCCCAGTCTTCATCTTGAGTCGGATCAGTCAACTCATCGCCGAAACCCTGAACCCTGAACCCGATTTCAGTGGGATTTTATTTTCTTCTGGGTCCCTAAGTACCTTACCGAAAATTTCCAGGCATTTTTAACCACGAAATACGCGAAAAGAATCAAACACTTATCAGATCCAATATCTCAGGGAACTTATGGCAAAGTACTTATTGTCACCCTGTCACCTTGTCACCCAGTCATCTTGTCACTGGTTAGTCTCTCATCTTATCAACAATTTGCGGTGATCCGCTTCGCACGGCCCGCCCAACGCGTCGCATCCATTCCAGTTCGTCTTCATCCATTGGCCCACGATCCAGAGCCGCCATTGCTTCGTCGAGTTCCTCCCGGTTTTTGGGGCCGATCAAACTCATAGTCACCGCCGGGTTAGAGAGTACAAACCGATAACAATCTGACCCACGCGGAACAGGTTCACCCGGAGGAACATTTCTGGGATTGACGAGTCCTCCCCAACGAGTTGCAGTGTAGGCCACAACTCCAGGTCGTTTTTTGGCCTTGAGATACGGAAAGACTTCGGTTTCCGCGCCGGTGTGGGCCGCGTTGTACCGAACCATGATTGCCCCATAGTTTGGATCTTCGATAAATCGCTGAAATGTTGGGCGATTGTGGCACGAAACCATAATGTGGCGGGCTTTGCCGGATTCTTTGAGTGCCAGTGCCGCATCCAGAATCCGTTTGGGTGGAAGATCGTTCCACCAGCCAAGTAGGAGCAGATCGGTGTAGTCAATTTTCAACTTTCGCAACGCTGAATTCAGTGATGGCTCCATCAACATCCCAATTCGGGTGTAGGTTTGAACCACAACGACCAGTTTTTCACGGTTTTTGGCGGCAATGTTCCTGATGGCCTGACCGAAATCACCACCCCGGAATGATCCCCAGTACAGGTAGTTGATGCCGCGCTCAAAGGCAGCCTCAACATCACGTCCAGCAATCCCGTAGCTGGACCCAATGCCCAGCGGACTGACTTTCAGTTTGGTGCTTCCTAAGGTTACTTTTTCCCATCCACAACCCATAATGACTCCTTGTGAGCGAAATAGTGAATAGTGAAATAGTGAATAGCGAAACGGTGAGAGACAGAGAATTTAGAGGTTGAACGCAACAACCTGAAACG
Source organism: Acidobacteriota bacterium (assembly GCA_016208495.1). Lineage (NCBI taxonomy): Bacteria > Pseudomonadati > Acidobacteriota > Acidobacteriota bacterium. The sequence continues at coordinate 6,978 of JACQXX010000129.1, forward strand.
TAATGCTGAGCTACTCGCTACTCGCTACTTCGCTATTTCGCTACTGTGGCGGCGGTAACTGCTTGATCGTTCCCGCATTGTTGATGATTGCGCGTGAGGTGGAGCCAACCGTAAATCGTGGGAAATCAGTCAGCGGAACCTCGTGTTGATAGGATTTTCCGGATTTTGGATCTTTCAACTGAACGACGTATTTTTCAGTCTTTTTCCCTTCACGGAGTTTGGCCTCCTCCGGGATTTTTGGCCAGTACGGAGAAGTGTCGGCACCATTTGCGCGGTCAGTTCGGATGGTTCGCCAGCGGTCTACCTGATACCGAACCTTGTCTTTATAGACTGGCTCATCACGATAGACCGGCTCTTCTTCGGTTCGAGTTTTGGTGCGGTTTTCATAGACTGGCTCGTCTTTGTAAACATCTTCAAAATAACCATTTCCAAGGTCTTTCGTGCCGGTTTTGACTCTTTTGGTACCAACTTTTACTTTTTCCGTGTAGGTTTTGGTGACCGTCCGCGTACCGGTTTTGACTTTTTCATTGTGGTGAAATTCACGTCGGCGCGAAAGCTCACGGGCGTCCGATGGGACTTCGCCAACCCAGGATTCTTCGGTAAGTGTTTGCAATTGCTCAACTTCAACCGTTCGCTCCCAGTGGACCCCAGTAACGTTGAGCGGGACTTCGTGGGTCCGCGTGAGATAGATTCCAAGACCAAGGAAGAGAAGACCCGCAACCACCACCAGGCCGCCACACCCAAGTAACCCCTTGACCATCCAGGATTTCCCGCTGGTCGTGGGTGGTTCGGGCATCATTGATTGGGCTTCGGGTGGGGGCACCAGGCCCACTTCACGATTGACCGAACTCCCACGTGGAGCACCACATTGCCGGCATCCTTCAGCCGTACTCACATTTGAGACACCACAGGTTTCACAAATCCAATCCGGCCCGCGCTGAGCCGATGTAAGCTCAGCCTGGTCAGTGATTTCCGGGGCATTCTCATCATAAATGAATTGCACATCTTGTTCACGAACTGCCCCACATCCGGTACACTTCAAGTCCCGTCCGCGGTTGAGCATGTCACAGTAGGTACATTTCCACTTGCCTTCACGGATCGTCATAGCCAGAGTTCCTTCTGCTGATGTAAGGTGTGCGAGCTGAAGCCGTTGAGAGGGTTCAGGGTTTGGGGTTCAGGGTTTGGGGAAATACAAATTTTATAAGCGGTTCATCATTTTCCAATCCCAAGAAATGACTCCAAACTGGTCATATCAATCTTTGGGAGCTGTTGATGTCTGAAGAAAATCCAAGTGTACCTGTGATTGAGGCAATTGGTCTGCAGAAAAGTTATGGCCACCATCAAGCGGTTAAAGGGGTTGATCTGGTGGTGCATCCCGGCGAAATTTTTGGCTTCTTAGGTCCCAACGGCGCTGGGAAGACAACCACGATTAAAATGCTGGTTGGGCTCCTGTCGCCCTCGGCTGGAGTCGCCCGGATTGGTGGCCATGATATTCAGAAAGAACCGATTCAGGCCAAGTCTTTGATCGGGTATGTTCCGGACCAGCCGCACCTGCCGGATAAACTGACGGCCAGGGAATACCTGCGGTTCATTGCTGGTCTGTATAACCTGGATCGCGCTGCCGCCCGCCGTCGGGGGGAAGAATTGCTCAAACTTTTTGCTCTGAGCGATCAGGCTGATGAACTGGTTGGCGGGTATTCACACGGTATGCGCCAGAAGATGGTTCTTGCTGGGGCGTTGCTCCACGATCCCAAAGTGTTTTTTCTGGATGAGCCAACAGTTGGACTTGACCCACGAAGCGCCCGGTTGATTAAAGACATTTTGCGCGACCTCGCTAGCCGTGGAACAGCGGTTTTTATGTCAACGCACATTCTTGAAATTGCTGAACGGATGTGCGACCGGGTGGCGATTATTTTTGATGGGCGGGTGATTGCAATTGGAACCATGGAGGAGCTTCGCACGGCTCAAACCAGTGAAAGCCTGGAAGACATTTTCCTGAAATTGACTGGTGGAACTGATGATAAAGCGAGTAGCGAGTAGCGAACAAAAGCGAGTAGCGAGTAGCAAGTAGCGAGTAGTCAATCAAAAGAGTTTGAAAACCCTGAACCCTGACAAGATGACCGACTGACAAGGTGACAGGGTGATTTTTTCATCCCTCATCCCTTCCGAAAACCCTGAACCCTAACTATGAAATTACAGCTTGAAACAATTCTTGGTCAGCCGATCAAACGACTTTCTGCCCTCAGCGGAGGCTGTGTGGGCGAGGTCTATCGAGTCTGGCTTGAAAACGGTGATTCCGTTGTTGCCAAGGTTGATCAGCGACGAACTGCCGTGCTTGATACCGAAGGATTTATGCTCCAGTACCTGCGCGACCATTCGTCGCTTCCGGTGCCGGCTGTGATGTATTCGTCGTCAAATTTGCTCATCATGGAATTTATCGAAGGCGGCAGCACTTTTCCAACCGCTGCCGAACGTCACGCGGCTGAACTCCTGGCGGCGCTCCACACCGTCAATGCGAAGCAGTTTGGGCTTGAACAAGATACTTTGATTGGTGGATTGCATCAGCCAAACCCCTGGACTGCGTCCTGGGTCGAATTCTTCCGTGACCAACGGTTGTTGTTTATGGCAAGGGAAGCCTTACAGTCCAGTCAACTGCCACGGACTGTCTTTTCCCGGCTGGAGAAATTTGCCGAGCGGCTTGATGAATGGATCGAAGAGCCCGACTATCCGTCACTCATTCATGGTGATGTCTGGACCACCAATGTGTTGAGCCATCAGGGACGCATTACCGGATTTATTGACCCGGCGATTTATTATGGCCACCCTGAAATTGAGTTGGCCTTTACGACGCTGTTTCACACCTTCGGCCAGGCTTTTTTTACCCGGTATCAAGAGCTAAAGCCAATTAAACCAGGGTTTTTCGAAATTCGACGGGATTTGTATAATCTCTACCCGCTTCTGGTTCATGTGCGTTTGTTTGGCGGTGGGTATGTGGGCTCAGTCAGTGGGATTCTATCGCGAATCGGGTTTTAGGTGAGTGAAATAGCCAGGGAGCGAAGTAGTGAAATAGCGAACAAAAGCAAATAGTGAGTAGTCAGACATAGCTTCTGTCTCTATGTCACCTTGTCACCTTGTCATCTGTCACTCTGTTACCTTGTCACCTGTCATCCTGTCATCTTGTCGCGGCTTCGATCAATTCCTGCAGTTCATCAAATTTGTATTCTTTGAGCATGGCCTGAACGACCTCGGCCACATACCCATCAAGGTCAATAATCTGGTCAATGACTTGATTGGCGGCTTCGATATCACCTTCTAAAACCGCTTGATACAGGATGTTGAGGACATCCGCTGGGAGTTGAGCCAGTTGAGCGGGTGTAACCGAAGGGGCTTTCACCTTTTTGAGCGGGTACGCATCGGTAATTGTGTCAAACATATCAACTGCCAGTTCCTGGGTTTCCAGGTTGATTGGCAACCGGATGGTAAACGTGGTACCGACGTTTTCAGTGCTTTCACAGGAGATTGTTCCTCCGTGGGCTTCGATGATGCGGCGGCAGATTTCCAGGCCAAGTCCGGTGCCCTCTTCGCCTTTGGTCGAGAAAAATGGCTCCCAGATATGGTTGAGGTTTTCCAGGGAAATTCCGCTTCCATTATCGGAAATGGAAATGAGGGCATCGTTGCCGTCAACAGTCAGCAAAATCTGGATTTGCCCCTTATTTTCCTGTGTTGCCTCGGCTGCATTTCGGATCAAATTAATGATGACCTGTTCCAGTTTTTCATCATTAAAGGCCAGTTTGGGGGTTGCGGTGTAGGTAAACTCGACCTGCCGTTTGGAAATAATCGGATCGAGCCGCAACAGCGAAACTGTTTTTTCGAGCGTCGGTACGATAGGCCGGGCGCTTTTTTCATATTCGACGGGCCGATTCCGGGCAAATTCACGGATTTCCTCAACCAGTGCCAGGGCTCGCTTCTGACCGGTAATCACCATCTCCGCAAAGCGACTGACCTCCGGGTCATCAGCATATTTCTTTTGAATCACTTCAATACCGCTCAAGAGAGCCAGCCGATTGCGAAGTTCGTGTGAAATGGCAGACGTGATTTTACCGATTGTGGCCAGCCGTTCTGATCGGACGAGTTGTTCTTGCGTCGCTCGCAATTCCTCGGTCAGGCGAATATTTTCAATGACGAGTCCGGCTTCCTGGGCCGTTGCCATGACAAATTCAAGGTCTTCGGAATCAAACAGGCCCGGCATATGGCTGTAGAGGTAGCACACGCCCCAGACCCGTTTTTTCGAATTGATCGGTGCTGACAGCACGGATGAAACCCGCTGGATAATCACGCTTTGCTGAGCTGAAAATCGCTCGTCGGTTGAGGCATCAGTCGAGCGGATGGCGACATTGTCCTGAAACGTCTGGGCGACGATGGTTCGGCTGACTTTGATTGATTCGGTATGGGTAATGTCGCGATTGCGTTGCGCCACCATCTCCAGTTCCTGGGTGACCGGGTTGAGCAGCATAATCGCGCCGCAATCAACCGGAAGACACCGAAACAGCGATTCAAGCCAGCTTTCGGTAAGGTCTTTGGTGCTCTGCATCGGGAGCATGGTGCGGGTGATTTCATACAGTGATGTCAACCGCTCCAGCGTCCGGCCAGTGATATATTCCGGCTGACGCATCAACTCCAGGTTGATAAACCGGGCCTGGCGGGCAGTTAATCTCAGATCAATTCGCGACGTGTCAATGGGGTTTAAGCTGCTGGTGGAAACGTAGGCTGGATATTCAAACTTCAATTTGGCGATGCTGGGGTCACCTAAAATGATTTCATCGCCAGGTTCGAGCAGGTATTCGTTGATGCGTTCGCCCTTGATAATCGTTCCGACCTTGCTGCCTTTATCCCGGAGCACATATTGCCCATCAGCAACCATGAGTATTTCAGCGTGCATGCGTGAAATCAGCGTGTCGCTGATTTGCAGATCGTTGTCAGTTCCGCGCCCAATCGAAAACACCGACCCTGGAATCTCGATCTTGGAGGGATTCATGCTTCTGCCCGTCACAATCAAGTACGGTTTGCGCAGCTCAGTTTGAAGTTCATCCATAAGTGCCTTGCCTGGAACCAATAAGCGAACAGGTGTCCGCTCAGGTTGTGATGTGTTTTGAGTCAACGGAAACGAGAAAGGAGTCTCGGGATCGGTTTGGTCAGTGAAAAAAAGGCATTATACAACAGGGGCGGCAAAATACACGGAGGCTTTGAGATAAATGAGAGATAGGGGATGGATGACAGGGAGGCAAGGTGACTGGGTGATAAAGTGACTGGGGGACAAGGGGACAAGGTGACTGGGTGATAAGGTGACTGGATTTTCTGATTACTCGCTACTCGCTATTCACGGTGGTTCGCGACTCGTTTTGAGTGAGCTAGAACCTTTGCTTTTTCAGCCTGTGATTGATGGGGAGTTTGTAACGGGTATTTGCCCGTGTAACAGGCGGAGCAGAATGAGAGACCTTCGTCGGCGCCACAGGCGGTTAAGAGCCCCTGGTGGCTTAAATAGCCCAGACTGTCGGCATTGATGAATTCGCGAATTTCCTCGATGGTGGAATTAAAGGCAATCAATTCTTTATAGGTCGGCGTGTCTACGCCGTAGTAGCACGGCGAAATGGTTGGCGGGCAGCTAATCCGCATATGGACTTCGGTGGCTCCGGCCCGGCGGACCATTTCCACAATCTTACGGCTGGTTGTTCCGCGCACAATCGAATCATCCACCAAAATCACGCGTTTGCCTTCGAGCAGGTCACGAACTGGATTGAGTTTGACTTTGACCCCAAAGTGTCGAATTGCCTGCTGGGGTTCAATAAAGGTGCGTCCGACATAATGGTTTCGGACCAGCCCAAACCGGAAATTAATTTTGGATTCCGCCGCATATCCGATGGCTGCGGCCACACCTGAATCTGGAATTGGGACCACAATATCAGCCGGAACTGGATGTTCCAGGGCCAGCCGTTTTCCCATTTTATGGCGGCTTTTATTCACACTTCGGCCAAAAACCAGGCTGTCCGGGCGTGAAAAATAGACGTGCTCAAAAATACAGAACGCTGGTTTGTGCTCTGGAAATGGAGATTGGGCGTGGATGCCGTCCTGGTTGATCATGACGACTTCACCTGGTTGAACGTCCCGCAGGTAGGTCGCACCGATCAAATCAAAGGCACAGGTTTCAGAGGCCACGACATACGAGTGTTCATCAAGCTGGCCGATGCACATTGGCCGAAAGCCATGCACGTCGCGCACGGCAATCAAACAGTCAGGCGTTTGAATCAGGATTGAGTACGCTCCTTCGACGGTGCGAAACGTTTCGACAACGGCTTCATACAGCGAGGTTTTGCGGGAGCGGGCAAGTTTGTGCAAGACCACTTCCGTGTCGCTGGTGGATGAAAAAATCGCACCCTCTGCTTCCAGTTCACGGCGCATGTCACTGGCAAACGGCAAATTTCCATTGTGACAGGTCGCAATTTCGCCCCAGTGGCATTTGATCGCAAATGGCTGGGCTTCGTTGATGCTGACTTCGCCCGCCGTTGAGTAGCGGACGTGGCCAATGGCCCGGTTTCCAGGCAACCGGCGAAAGGCTTCTTCGGTAAAAATTTCGCTGACGTGACCCATGCCGCGTTCGCTAAACAACCGATTTCCATCGCTTGAGACAATCCCGGCTGACTCCTGACCCCGATGTTGCAGTGAGTAAAGTCCAAGGTAGGTTAATCGGGCGGCTTCGGGGTGTCCCCAAATGCCAAAAACACCGCATTCTTCGCGAAATTTGTCGTGCATATCGAAGTTCATGGAGTTACAGGGGCATCGTTCAGGTCAAACTGAGACCAGGAAGGCAAATCGCTTAGAGCAGGTACATCAGCCAGCTTAAGGCCAGACCAATTCCAATAAATGAAAGGAAGACCCGCAATCCATAGAGCAGGCGTGCTTTCGGCGCATTGACTTCGCTTGAAACCCCTGCAAACACGGCGGATACAAATGCCGCAAAAAGTACCATTAAGAGGAAATGCATAGTATTCCGATGTGAAGAAAATGGACGTCTGAAGGGATGCAGGATGACGGACGAAATAGAATCAATTCTTCAGTCCGATGTCTTCACCCCGGCGTTTTCAGCCCTGAGCCTGCGAGTCTTCAGCCCTCAGCCCCTCGCCCTGAGCCATGGTTCAGGCTTTGCGACCCATCCCAATATCAAAGGCATCAAAAATAATCAGATAGTTCAGCAATCCAGCGACTGCCAGAAAATTGTTGGCGTGTTCAAACAACGGCTGACCTGGGAGGAGTTCTCGACCGACGTTGAAAATGTATAAAACCGGATACAGCAGGCCAATTCCGACATCACTGAGAAAATATAAATGTGATAATCGGTCCATATCAGACCAGGTGTAGAGATGCCCTTTCATCAGCAACCCCAATGCAACCATGCCATAAATGCAGACCAGAAAGAGCACTCCTCGCCCCACTCTTCCCAGTACAAAATGCCCGGCGCCTGGAATAAGTGCCGCCGCAATACAGGCCGTGAAGAGTTTGGGGAATGGCACTGCCGGAAATGGAGTTTTGAGAGTTATCTCAGGTTTTGAATTCATGCGTTGGTGTGTGGTATGTGACCAGGGAAGCAAAGTCGTGACACCCGAGAGTGTCTGGAAGAAAGCTCAGTTTTTCCAATCTGATACCGCCAGTGATGTATCTGTACCGGATACGTCTGACCGGATTTGCCCGTCGGTTGTTGACACATCCCTGAGTGGCTCATTACAAACGCGGCTGGCGGTGGTGACCAACCAGCGGATTGTCAGGTGGACGATCCCTCAACTGGAGCGTGATCAATCAGCCGCAATCGGGGTAATTCCCAAAGCTCGTTGTAGGCAAGACAGAATCTGATTTTCCGCCGCTTGCAACGGTCCCTTGTAGGCACATCCGGAGGCGTTGCGATGACCGCCGCCACCGAACTTTTCGGCAATTTTGGCCACATTGACATTGCCTTTTGAGCGCAGGCTGATCCGGAAGTTATCTGGCTGCAGTTCCTTGAAGAACGCCACGACTTCAACTTCTCCGACCGACAATGGATAGTTGACGATGCCATCCAGGTCATCTTCGCTGGCGCCGACCTGGCCCATCAGGTGATTGGGCATGGTAACCCAGGCAATGCGCCCGGTTTCATCCCGTTGAAGCGTCGAAAGAACCTCACCCAAAAGTTTAATTTTGGTGTAGGGGTTGGAGTAAAACAGGGAATGTGAAATGAATGCTGGACGTGCGCCGCGCCGGACCAGTTCCGATGCGATTTTGAAGGTGCGTTCCGTGGTGTTGGAAAAATGGAAAGACCCGGTATCGGTGAGCAATGCCGTATAGACACACTCCGCAATCTCTTGATTGACGGTGACCCCGAGCGCTTTGCACAAGTTATAGATCATTTCCCCAACTGCGGCGGCAGTGGAGTCAATCCAGTTAATTTGTCCAAATAAAGCAGTTGTACTGTGATGGTCAATGTTGACGACAAATTGTTTTTCGAGTCCGATCAGTCCAGGGCGATCAATATCACTACATTCGATCACAAATGCCGCATCAAATGGCTGTGTGATCTCCGGCATTTTGAGGATATCTTTGGTCCCAGGTAGATTCCGATAGGCGTAGGGCACGCTGTCTTTGATAATAACGCAAACGTCTTTGTTGAGGGCTTTGAGTGTCCAATAGAGTGCAAGTGATGATCCAACGCTGTCTCCGTCTGGGCGGACGTGAGATGTGATCATAAACTTGTCTTTGGATTCTATGAGTTCAACCACCTGACTGAGCATAGGCAATCTCCGAACGGTCGCAAGGATTGAGCGAGAGAAACATCTGGCCAACTGGAGGGACCAGCGAGGCAACCGACGCTACGGCTCAGAAACGAGGTGTACCGGCCAAAGCCCTGGATCTCTGGTCGTGCTTGATTTCTGGATGTTCCATCCCTGAATCACCAGTTTCTGTTGCCAGCAGACCTGAATTACGCTTCAGAGTCGGATTGATCCGTTGTTTCCAAAGGCATTGATGTTCCTTTTTCTTCGCTTAAGAGTTGCTCAACGCGCAGGGCCTGGGCGTAAGCAACATCATAGACAAAATGGAGTTGAGGGGTTTTCCGCAAATTGAGTCGAGCGGCAAGCTGGTGTCGAATAAACGGACCCGCGTGATTTAAGGCATCAACCAGAACAGCGGTATCAGGGTTTTCCCCCGTGGTGACCACAAAGACCCGGGCGTGATGCAGGTCTGAAGTCAATTCGACTCCCGTGACATCAACCCCATGGATTCGGTCATCAGAAACTTCAAAACAAATGATTTCGCAGATTTCTTCGCGGACACTTTCAGCCAGACGTTCACGCCGGTGGTTGACTGAACCACTCTGATGTCTGGATCGTGACGACTGCGTTCCTAAACGCCCCATACTTCTATCTTTGACTTTCAAATTGAAAAGGGGTTCAGGTTGAGAGAAGTTTCGGTTGCTGAAAAAAGCCTTTTCTTCCCAACCTCAAACCCCAAACCCAGGTAAATTGACGGCGTCACGAGTGTGCGCCGGAATTACAGTTCAGTCGGCAGCACTTTTTCCGTGGTGAATACTTCAAGGACATCGCCCGGTTTGATGTCATTAAAGCGTTCGACACCAATTCCGCATTCAAACCCGGTTTTGACTTCACTGGTATCATCCTTAAAGCGCCGCAACGAACTCAGATGACCTTCAAAGATCACGGTATTGTCACGCAATACCCGCACCTGAGCCGTCCGCTTGATGATTCCATCCGTGACCATACATCCAGCCACGTTGCCAACCTTTGGAATTTTAATCACCTGGCGCACTTCAGCCCGGCCAAGTTGAACTTCCTTGAGCGTCGGATCCAGCATGCCGATCATGGCCTTGCGCATTTCTTCTTCAACTTTATAGATAATGCTGTGCATGCGGATATCAACTTTTTCCTGTTTGGCCAGTTCCGAGACGCGAGGTGCCGGGCGGACATTAAATCCAATGATGACACAGGTATGGGCCATATCATTGGATGCGGAAGCCAGCAGCACGTCTGATTCGGTAATGGCACCGACGTCGGCCCGAATGACTCGAACTTTCACCCGTTCGGAGGAAAGCTTTTCAAGTGTATCGCGCAGCACTTCAACCGATCCCTGAACGTCGGCTTTGAGGATGACCAGCAGTTCTTTCAGTTTTCCGGCTTTCATCTGTTCAAACACATCTTCCAATCCACGAGCCGCGCTACTGGAAAGCTGTGCAATCCGGTGTTTTGACTGCCGCCAGGTCGCGATTTCCTGGGCTTTGGCCGCATCGGTCACCACCTGAAACAGATCACCGGCTTTCGGAACACCTTGCAAACCAAGGATTTCCACTGGGATTGCCGGTCCAGCGCTCTGGACGTTTCGGCCACGATCATCAAAGAGCGCCCGCACCCGGCCAAAATTCAGACCGGCGATGATTGGATCCCCAATGTTGAGCGTGCCTTGCTGAACCAGGACGCTCGCCACTGGACCCCGGCCTCGGTCAAGACGGGCTTCGAGAACAACTCCGGAGGCAAGCCGTTTGGAATTGGCTTTCAGTTCAAGGATATCCGTGGTGAGAATGATCATTTCCAGCAGCGATTCGAGGTTGATCCGCTGCTTGGCCGAGATTTCGACCATGACGGTGTCGCCGCCCCAGCCGTCCCACAACAAGCCGTGGTCGGCCAGTTCTTTTTTCACCCGGTCAATGTTGATTTCAGGTTTATCAATTTTATTAATCGCCACCACCATTGGAACACCGGCTGCCCGGGCATGGTCAATGGCTTCAACTGTTTGTGGCATCACCCCGTCGTCGGCAGCCACCACGATGACCGCCACGTCCGCCCCCTTGGCGCCACGAGCACGCATCAGGGTAAAGGCTTCGTGGCCTGGGGTATCCAGGAACACGATCCGGCGCATTCTTTCACGGTTGTCTGGATCGGGAACCTCCACGGAATAGGCACCGATATGCTGGGTGATTCCACCCGCTTCACCAGCCGCCACACGAGTGTTGCGGATGGCGTCCAGGAGGCTGGTTTTGCCGTGGTCAACGTGACCCATCACGGCGACCACGGGTGCGCGGTTTTCATCGGAATCTCCAGTTGATGGCTCTTCAGTGATTTCCTGTTCGGCCACCATTTCCTCAAAGCCGCCGATTGAAACTTCAAAGCCGAATTCACGGCCAACTTCACGCATCATTTCTTCGGTCATGGCCTGGTTGATTGTCACCATGAGTCCTTTGGTCAGGATCAGCGCCACCACATCCTTCGGCTTGACTTCAAGTTTTTCAGCCAGCTCTTTGACCGTGGTGCCTTCTGGAACCCGGATTGGCTTCAGTTCGGTGAAGGTTGGTCGCGGTGCCGGAGTGATGAGTTTGGTTGGGTTGGGACGCAGGCGGATATCACGTTCGTGCTGTTCGCGCTTCCCGGTGCTATCCGTTCTGGGATCTTTGCCTCCGCCAGGTCGGCGGGCACCAGGTTTATCATTCCGGCCCTTTTGGTCTTTCGGTGGAATGTAGGTCGTCCGGGTTGGAGCTGGAGCAGCGGCGGCTTCGGCGGAAGCTTCACGGGCTGGACCAGGTCGGGGCGTTTCACCACCTCGACGGGAATCATCCTCACCTTGTGGGCGTCGGGCTGGTGCTTGACCACGGGGCGGAAATCGCCGGTCATCGGTATGGGTACCGCCCTCGGCTGAGCGCGGTGACGGTGGGCCCGACCTGGGGCCATGGCCCACGGACGGTGGTGCCGGTTTGGCCATTGGTGGGACGACTGGCGGAGTAATTGGACGAATTTGAAACACCGACGGAGTTGATTGCGGCGGCGTGGCCACTTTCGGCTCGACCGGAGGTGGTGTTGGTTTTGGAACTGAGATCTCGCGAACGGTTGGTGCAGGGACGGATTTTGAAACAGGAGCTGGTTGAGGGGTCATTTCTTGTGATGGAACTGATGGTGTTACTGGTGGCGTCACCGGCGGCGCGGTAGGTGGTTCAATCCGAATGACCCGCGTGGTCGTGACTTCGGGCTCAGGTGCTTTGGCTGGTGCCTCAACCTGAACTGGACTGGCACTGGTGATGGTTGCCGGTGGAACCGCGGGTGGTTCAGGTTGAGCGGTCACCGGGGGGGGAGGTTGAATTGAGTGAACTGTCGGCAGCACTCGCGGAGCTGGAATTGGGGTAATCACTTGTGATGGCGGGGCGAGTGGCACCACTCTGAGCGGTTGGGTCTCAGGCGCTGTACTCTCTGATTCGTGGCTCGGTGTTGATATGGTGGGTGATTCAACCCGCCTCACCCCCTTGATTAACTTGGGCATATTAGTGGTTGGCCGGGGAGGGGGAGTGGCGCTTGGCGGCGGTTGAACTGCCTCACTGACAACATGCCCACCCTTCATCAATTTAACCGGAGCCGCCGGAGTCGCCCGTTTGGGAAAGTAGAGATTGCGTACTTTCTCGGCAATATCGTCTGGGACGGAGTTTGACGCTACGCGAACGTCATATCCGAGGCGACGCACCTCATCCATGATCTTTTTGTTGTCCAGCTTCAACTCTTTGGCCAGATCGTAAATTCTGATCTTCGACATGCACACTCCGTTTTGATTGCAGTAATTGCGATAGCGCCAGGCTGGTCAGTGGCCGACTGGGCAGCCTTTGGCCAATGTCTGGTTGATTAGTCCTGGGTGGCCGATTCAGCTCCCTCCTCTGGTTCAGAAGTCGAATCGGCGGCGGCAGATGGTTCCCCTTCAGGGTCGGAGAACGTTTCGAGGTGAGCCGCGGCAGCTTCGCGTTCACTCATCCGTTCTGATTTAATCTGCATAATTTGATAGGCTTGTTCGGCCAGCGTCTGGGCTTCATCCAAACTGACGTCCAGGATATGAGCCACGTCATCAACGCTACACTCGGCCAACTGTTCAACCGTTTCAATTCCAGCTTCGGCCAGTTTTTTGAGGTAGGAGGAATTCATTTCTCCGACGGCGGCGAGCGGTACGGTTGGTGCTGACAACAATGCCTCCATTTGGCTGGCGACCTGACGTTTCATTTCGCCTTCACTGCGGATGTCAATGTGCCAGTCAACCAGTTTGGCGGCGAGGCGCACATTTTGTCCTTTTTTGCCGATGGCCAGACTCAGTTGGGAATCCTCGACCACCACTTCCAGGTGCTGACGTTGAAAATCAACGATCTGGACTTTGCTGACCTTGGCGGGTGACAGCGCATTGGCGGCAAAGACCACCGGGTCTTCCGACCAGGGGATAATGTCAATCTTTTCACCCCGCAGTTCACGAATCACGGCCTGGACACGTGAACCCTTCATTCCCACACAGGCGCCAACTGGATCCACATCCGGGTCGTTTGAGTACACTGCAACTTTGGCCCGATCACCTGGTTCGCGGACGGCGGCTTTGATAACCACTGTCCCATCATAAATTTCCGGGACTTCGGTTTCGAACAAGCGCTTGATAAGTTCGGGGCTGGTGCGTGAAACTTCGACCTGTGGACCTTTGGCTTCTTTGCTGACATTGTTGATGACGACGCGGATGCGGTCCCCCTGGTTGAAGGGTTCAACCGGAGACTGCTGAGAGCGGGGGAGAATGGATTCGATTTTTCCCAAATCAACAATCATGTTACCGCGTTCAAAGCGTTTGACAAAGCCATTGACCATCTCGCCGATGCGGCTGACATATTCATTGTAGATGTTATTGCGTTCAGCTTCGCGGACTTTTTGGAAAATAATCTGTTTGGCCGTCTGTGCGGCAATGCGTCCCATTTCTTCCATCGGGCGCGGAAATTGCAGCATGTCGCCAACTTCGACCTCGACATCTTCGCCAAAAATTGCCCGTGCTTCATCGAGTGAGATTTCAGTTTCAGGCGAATCAACTTCGTCCGTCACTTGCTTGAGTGCATAGAGTTCAAGCTGTTGCGTCTCTTCGTTATAGATCACGTGCAGATCTTCTTTGGTTTTGAAATGTTTACGCGCGGCGGTTGCCACGGCGTCTTCGACGGCGCTGATGACGATTGAATGGTCAATATTTTTTTCGCGGCACAATTGTTCAATTGTTTCCGCTAAGGGACTGCTGCTCATAGACTCTCCGTGTATTCGAAGGAATATGCGGTATGTATCGGCGGAAGAGGCGTGGGGGATATGTCGTGAGTGACAGTTTCCACGGCCTACGACGGCTTACGCTGCTGAGATTTTTCTTTAGCGACCCGGAAGAGGTCTGGTAAATTGACTTCCAGATGCGCTTTTTCAATCCAGGAAAACGGAATTTCCAGGTCCTTACGGTCGATTTTGCGGTTCCCTTTGATGGAGATCATCACAACCGGCTCGGCGGGACCGGATGAGGCTTCCAGGGAAGCCTCCGGTTCACGCACACCAAGGAGTATGCACCGGAAGTTGCGGCTTCCATCAATTGGTTGAGATGTGCGGAGTTTGATCTGGTGGCCGGCAAAACGCTGATAATCCTTGAGGCGATACAGGCCGCGTTCCACGCCTGGTGAGGAGACCTCCAACAAATAAGTCTGAGGGATGAGATCAGCTTGATCCAGTTGAAGTCCAATTTGGTGGCTCAGATACGAGCAGTGGTTGAGTGTAATCCCCTCTGGATGGTCAACCAATACCCGTAGCACGCGTTGCTTTGATTCATCCGTCACTTCACAGTGAACAAACTCAAAGCCCGCTGAAGTTATAACCTGCTCGATCAATTCTTTTACTTGCTCGTCCACGCGTGATGAAGGGAGTTGGGGTCACAGTCGTGATTTTCTGAAGCTGAAGGTCACGGCTGTGAGCGCAAACTTGAGATCTGCTGTATGTAAATCAAGGTGGGCGTTGCTGCCCACCTTTGCGTAAGCCTTTAAGTATATATGCGGTGTGTGAAGAGGGCAAGTAGATTGTGCACAACCTCGAATGATGTCACACCTGGCCAGTCAGGTATGGTACTATCCGACTGGCTTCCATGGTTTTTTCTGCTGGCTCAGTTGAGTTTCACTCTGGCTTCATACAAGGGATACCTCTTATGCGCAAACGCCGACCCCGTGCTGTTTCTCAACACAAATTGGCGCGCCGAGACGAATTGCTGGTGCTGACCGCCGGCTTTCTGAAGCGTGTACAGGTTGATTTTAAAGAAACCTATGCTTTCGAAGTTACACATCAGCCGATTTACCTGCCGAATCTGCCTTCTGAGTTTGAAGGATTTCGCATCGTTCAGCTTTCAGATATTCATCATAGTCCATATCTGACGCTTGAGCACCTGTCTGAAGCCGTGGCGATTGCCAACAGTCTGGAGCCGGATCTGATTGTATTGACTGGAGATTACATTACCCATACGGCTGTGTATATTGAGCCCTGTGCCGAACGATTAGGGGATTTAAAAGCGGTGCATGGCGTGTATGCCGTGTTGGGGAATCACGATGTCTGGGTCAATGCCCGTGCCGTGACCAAAGCCTTTGAACGCCATCACATCCATGTGCTGACCAATATCAACACCGAAATTTCGATTCGGGGGTCATCCATTTGGTTAAGTGGTATTGGTGATTTGATGATGCACTTTCACGATTTGCCAGCGGCACTCAAAGGAACCACGTCGAAGTTCCCTCGCATTTTGCTTTCGCATAACCCGGAAATTATTGAAGAAGCAGCCTCTTCAAAGGTTGATCTGGTGCTGGCCGGCCATACCCATGGCGGGCAATTCCAGCTTCCGCTCATTGGATCACCCATGGCCCTCAACCGATATGGGCGACGGTATGCCCGTGGGTTAGCGGCGATGGAGGATACCCAGATTTACGTCAATCGTGGACTTGGCACTGTTTTTGTCCCCGTGCGCTATCAATGCCCGCCGGAGATTTCGTTGCTACAACTTACGGCTGATCCACTCAAGCCATTGATGCTCTGAGCAATGAGTCCTCTCCATTGCTGTCTGTTGGGATGAAGCCATATGCCTGACACCTCCCCCCAGCCATCATCATTTGAAGTTTCGCGCCAGGTAATGACCTGGCCCAATCTGATTACCACGTTCCGGATTATGCTTATTCCGGTTTTTCTACGCTGTATTTTGATTGGGCGGTATGACTGGGCGCTGACTATTTTTGCCATTGCGGGTATTTCCGATGGGCTGGATGGATATCTGGCCCGGCGTCTGAATCAACGGACAATATTAGGCCAGATGCTTGATCCAATTGGGGATAAGCTTTTGATGGTCACCAGTTTCCTCGTTCTTGCCCTTCCCGGCAGTTATCATATACCGATTCCGTGGTGGTTGACGTTTTGTGTCATCGGACGTGATATTGCCATTGTTTGTGCGGCGGCGGTGATTTATTGGCGGACGGGATTTCGTGATTTCAAACCATCGTTGCCTGGGAAAATCAGCACGGTCATTCAGGTTTGCTTTATTGTTTTCTTCCTGATTGCCCAGTTATGGGGGCCTGCTCGGAACTGGATTGTGGCTGCCAGTCTTTTTACGGCTGGAATGACCTTGTTTTCCGGGTTTCATTATGGCTATCGTGTCAATCGCCAACTGAATGCCTTTGCCCAGCGAAAACCACTCCGGTCACAAATGGGTGCCCAATCTGGGGCAACAATCAAGTCAGACTCAGATGAGAATAATTCTTCACCTCAACCTCCAGTGATTGTCCGATGAACCAGCCATCTTCCTCTTCCGTGCCGCCAACTCCAGCTCAATCATTACCTATTGCCCATGAACCTTCTGCCTGGTGGAACCGCCTGCGCTGGCCGCGCTCGTTGCCGCTCCTGGTTGGCATTATTTTACTGCTGGTTGGGATCAAGGTTGTGGTGACCGCAATGGCTGCGGTTTCTGATGTCTTGAAACCAGTTTTTGTCCCGTTGTTAATTTCAGTTGCGGTGGCGTATTTGCTCAGTCCACTGGTGAACTGGTTGCAAAGTCTTCGACTCAAGCGTCACCTGGCGGTGCTGGTTGCCATGATTATTGGGAGCGGGGTTCTGGTTCTCTTGTTAACCCTGCTCATTCCCATCGGCGTTGAGCTTTCTGATGCCACCACCAAAATTCCCAAAGTGGCTGAAAGCCTGAAAACCTGGGTTCAACCTCGTCTGGATACACTCCATAACCGGTATCCCGCCACCTATGATCATGTGGTTGAAAAGGTTCGATCCCATCTCCAAAATCCATCGGAACTCCTCGAACCCATTATTCAAGGGTTTGGGTCGGTGTTTTCCAATCTGGTCAAGCTACTGGGAACTATCCTCAATCTGATTCTGATTCCGTTTTTCGTCTATTACATCCTCACTGATACCCATCTTTTACGCGACCATGTGCTGGATCTCATCCCGCTTCGTAACCAGCCAATGGCTCGCCGGTTAATCCGTCAGATGGATGGCATGTTGAGCAAC
This sequence comes from Acidobacteriota bacterium, assembly GCA_016208495.1. Lineage (NCBI taxonomy): Bacteria > Pseudomonadati > Acidobacteriota > Acidobacteriota bacterium. The sequence goes on from JACQXX010000129.1 coordinate 24,359, forward strand.
TATGTGCGCGGCCAGTTACTTGTTTGTTCGGCCATGTCTGCCTTATATGTGATTGGGTTCTGGTTGTGGGGAGTCCCGCATCCGTTAACGATGGGAGTCCTTTCCGGATTTGGTCACCTGATTCCGTACATCGGGACGTTTACCGCCGCCGTTCTGACGCTGTTACTCACTATTTTGAATGAGCCAACGGCCATGCAGATTGTTTTGGTGATTGCCACGTATCCGGTTGTACAGTCAACCGAAGGGTTTGTCCTGACTCCGATGATTTTAGGCGAAAGCCTTGAATTGCATCCATTTATCGTGATTGTGGGATTGATTCTGGCGCATCACTTATTTGGGATTCTAGGAATTATCGTGGCGATTCCAGTGCTGGCCATCAGTCGGGTTTTGCTGGATCTGATGACCGAACTCTATCGAGAATCAGATTTTTACCGATATTGCCCGGAGGGGCTCCCAGATCCGACCGGAGCCGATGACTCTGATGAACTCCTTCCGCCTGAACCTCCTCTTTCAACCGAATCAAATGCCTCATCACCAGAACAGACATGATTTCTCGTAGCTCTGGTTAGGCTTCACACATAATTTCTTTTCAATATGATCCAAACCGTAGATTCCTCATCTTCGACATTCAATTCACACACTTCACCCATAACGGCAGAGAAAAAACTTCCCATGGACCTGACGTTAATTGATGGCATAACCCGTTTGTTATTAGCAGTTTGGCTTGGGTCAATGATTTGTTTTAGTTTCCTGATGGCACCCAGTGCATTTAAAGTCTTACCGACCCGCCATATGGCTGGTTCGATTGTGAATGCAGTGCTTGGAAAAGTGGAATGGCTGGGAGTTGGGACAGGTCTGATCCTGACTGTTTTGCTGGCAACAACCGTTGTTCTGACTCAAAACCACCAGAAAATGCTCGGGTGGATAGTCATTGCCTTGCCAGCCGTCATGGCGATCAATTGTGCGATTTCAAAGTGGGTGGTGTCGGCCAAAATGGCGTCGCTCCGGCAGATGATGGGCGAAATTGACCGGATTGCGGTGACTGATCCCCTCAAAATTATGTTTAACAACTATCACCAGTATTCAGTCTGGTTGATGGGGTTCAACCTGCTGGCCTGTATCGCCTTGATATTGTTACAGATGTACCTGGTTTCGAAGAAAGCGGGCTGAAAAAACCAGGGCTGAGGGCTTGGGGCTGAAGACTCGCAAGCTCGGGGCTGAAGAAGTTGGGTTCAAAGCAGAATTCCCGATATCTTCAGCCCGCTTTCTTACAGTGCAAGCAAGGAAAGATCAATGATGTCAGCATTTCCGCTTCGGATTTCATCGAGGGTTGCCTGACTGGTTGCCTGATCAAGATGAATGCGGGCAATGGCGGCGCCAGCACCTTCAAACACAATATTTTCAGTTTCCTGAACATTGATTCCAGCCTGTTTTAAAGCATTGAAGACGTGTGCCAGCACGCCGACCCGGTCAAAGTGACGTACCACCAGCATATGGGTGGCAGGTGTCCGCTTGGCCAGATTGACCACATTTGGAACTTTCCCGGTGTTTTTAAAGGACAGAATAATCCGGACCGTCTCGGCGGATGTGGCATCCTGAGCCTGATCGGTTGAGGCGCCGACATGGTGAGTGACATACACTCCAGGCAATGATCGTAACTCGGATTCAACCGTTCCGGTCCCACCACCTGGCTCACCCGTAAAGACATCAACCCCAGCTCGCAACCCACGCTCGGTAATGGCCTTGACCAGTGCCGCTTCGTTGACAACTTCAGCACGTGCGGTATTGATAAACACACCGCCTTTGGGCAGTGCCGCCAGAACTTCTTCATTGATCAAGCCTCGGGTATCGGCATTGAGCGCGACGTGGACACTCAAAATGTCACAGGCGGCGGCGACTTCAGCCGGGCTGTTTTTGCGCTCGACTCCGAGTTCAGTCGCGGCTTCTTCGGTTAAGGAGCGCGACCAGGCCATCACGGGCATGCCAAATGCTTTCGCCCGAGCGATCATTTCTTTTCCAATTTGGCCGACACCGATCAACCCCAGCCGCTGGCCAAAAATCCCTTTTGCTTTGCTAAATTCTTTTTTGTTCCACTGACCATCACGGAATTGCTGGACATTATCAGGAATTCGCCGATCAAGTGCCAGGATCAACCCAAAGGCGAGTTCAGCCACGGCAATCGAGTTTTTTCCAGGGCAGTTTGAAACATAAATCCCTCGGGCTGAGGCGGTGGCCACATCAATGGTGTTGTATCCGGCGCCAGACCGAACCACCAGACTCAGTGAACCTGCCGAAAGAGCCGCGGCGTTGACCTTGGTGGAACGCACGACCAGCACTTCCGCTCCGGTCTCCTTGACGGCTTCGGCCAGGGTATCTTCTTTCAAATCAGGGTAATAATGAACTTCACAGCCGGCTGTGCGCAGGGCTTCGATGGCTGCATTTGGAAATTTATCGGCAACAAGTACTTTCATAAAAATTTTAGACACCACCACTGGTGATGACCTAACCTCCAGGAAGAAAAATGAAGTCAGTGATGAATGCGTGCGGAATGATTCCGCCGTTGATGCGAACCTACTCGATTTGGCTATCTTGCTGCAAGGGAAGGTTCTCTGACACCAAACCGGTCGGCAAAGAACTTGAAAATGGCTGCCGGAGAGCCCAGGTGGTGGTGGGCGGCATCTGGCGCAAAACACCAGGTTGGAACTTTCGATTTTGGGTGTCCGCGAGTGAAGGCAATCTGTTCCAGGTGGCCATGGTCACTGGTGACGACGACGCAGGTTTGCTCCGGATGAATGCCTTCCAGTATTGTCTTGAGAAAGCGTTCAATCGTGGCAAATACCGCCCTGGCAGCCTCAATCTGACCAGTGTGACTGACCAGGTCAGGGATCTGATATTTGTAGAAGGTAAACTGGTGCTGGCTGGCGAGCGAAACCAGAATTTCACCGGCCTGTTCCGGTGTTCGGGACGGAAGAGGTGGAGCTCCAAAGGCTGAAAAGTCAAACTCAGCTTCCAGTTCGTGGGTTAATGATGAGGTTAACGCGGTTCCTTGTTCGACATCGCGCCAGGTGCGGAGCCGAATTCCAGCCTGCTGAGCCGCATACACAAAAATATTCTGATTGATTTCAGCCAGGGTATAGAGTTCAGCCATTCCGTGTTTGGCTGGCCCCGTCAGTTTGAGCGCCTGATGCCGAAACCGAACGCTGTTTTCGAGTTCACTTTTGGAAAATGAGGGAAGGCAGTTTTGAAGGTAAGAGCTTCCGAAGCAGGGAAAGTGGACCGGAAAAACAGCATTAGCCAGACAGGAGTCCGGAATCAGAGAAAAAAGATTCTGCTGGCGGATAAGTGACTCCAGAAGCGTATTTTTGAGTCCCAACCCCTGCATCAACCCATGCTCGCGGATGGCATTGATCCCTGAAAAAAGCGTCGTGTAAGTCAACGCGCATTCAATTGCACCCTGGGTACATCCATCGGTCACATCGGTTTCATACAATACCCCAGTGACTGGCGCATTGAGGAGAACTGAAACTGGTCCAGCCGATTTCCGAGGAAAGAGAAACGCGCTCTCAGCATACACTGATTCAGGACGCGCGTGGCCAAGCGGGTCAATTCCAACGCTGTCAAGGGCGATTAAAATGCCGTTTTGGAAGGACCTGGCCATAGGGTGTTCCACTCAAAATAGGTTGGGTAGCCAGGAAGCACCATTCATCTCAATATTTCTTTGAAAAGCGGTGACAAGTCACCGCGCCCCAAAGAATTGTTTATCGCGCTCTTTCTTAAATCCGGTGCATGAGCAGGCCGGAACGAAGTTTGGGCTCAAACCAGGTTGATTTTGGCGGCATGACTTCGTTGGCGTCCGACACTCGCATCAATTCGTCCATTGACGTCGGGAACATCGAAAAAGCCACGGCTGCTTTTCCTTCGTTCACCAGGCGTTCCAGTTCTTCTGTTCCCCGAATTCCACCCACAAAATCAATGCGTTTGTCAGTGCGCGGGTCTTCAATATTCAGCAGCGGCGCCAAAATGCGATCCTGAAGCAAGCTGACATCGAGGGATTTGATCGGATCATCCTTGTCAATGGTATCGGTATCGAGGTAGAGCCCATACCAGCGGCCTTGCAAATACATGCTGAAGGTCCATTTCTGGGTTGGAGCCGGAAATGGGCTGGTCGAGACTTCGGCGACTTCCTTCACCGCAGCCAGAAATTGTTCCGGTGTCCGGCCAGCCAGATCTTTCACGACCCGGTTGTACGGCAGGATTTTTAGCTGTTCATCCGGGAACATGACGGTGAGAAAGAAATTGTACTCTTCAGTTCCGGTGTGGAACTGGTTTTCAGCCTGGAAATGGGCCCGGGTCCGGCTGGCGCTGGCGGCTCGATGATGACCGTCCGCAATGTAGAGTTGTGGAACGTGTGAAAAGGCATCGGCCAGTGCATCAGGGTCAGGTACTGACCACACCGTATGTCGCACCTTATCTGGGGCGACAAAATCATAGAGCGGTGCTTCAGCACAGTACTGGGCCACGAGTTGATTGATGGTATCTTGTTTCCGGTAGGTCAAAAAGACCGGACCCGTCTGCATCCGGAGGGTAATAATGTGGCGTGTCCGGTCATCTTCCTTATCTTTGCGTGTGCGCTCGTGTTTCCGAATGATGTCACTGTCATACTGATCCACCGCACAGCATCCCACCACGCCGGTTTGAGCCCGTCCGTCCATAACCTGACGATAGATATAGAGGTGGGGCGTTTCTTCAGTCAGCAGCGGGAGATCAGTTTCCAGTTGCTTGAGGTTTTCAAGGCCCCTGGCATAAACCTCATCACTGTGGATGTCAGTGTCTTCAGGCAAATCAATCTCAGGGCGTGAGACGTGGAGCAGGCTATACGGGTTCCCCGCTGCCAGAGCGCGTGCTTCTTCGGTATTCACCACGTCATACGGAACGCTGGCGACAAGTTCTACTTTCTCAACTGGAGGCCGCACAGCACGAAACGGACGGACAATAGCCATAAAATTCTCCTCAGCAAATTGAAGAATGAAGGAATGAAACTGGGCGTTGAACGCAATGATGAAATGATGACTTGAGCCTGGACACTCTCTTCGGAAGGATGAGCGTTAGGAACGCACAGATTAGGACAAACCGGCTGATTAGGAAAGTGTCTGGTATTCTTCTTGGGATAAGATTTGGTTATCAATTGAGACTTTCAGTAAAAACATGCAATCACTGAGGGCGTGATTCGGACCATGGACACTTCCACCCGCTGCTCGCACATAATCTCCGGCTGCATAGGCTACCCCATCAATTTCAAGCTCCCCTTTGAGCATGAAAAACTCCTCACAGTCAGCATGGCGGTGCGGAGGAAAGGAAACTCCTTGTTCAGCCCGAACCAGGTAAACAATCTCTCGTTTGTGAAAATCCGTGTAGAGGTGCCTGGCCTGTGACCCAGGGGTGAGAAAGGGTTTCCAGGGCAACTCGTTTGAATGGACCACTATCGTCTCTGACACAAAATCTGGTTTAAGGGCAGGGGCTGGCTGAACTGAAGCCTTGTGACGTGGTGAAGTCTGGGAGCCTTCGGCCTGAACCGCATCCATTAAGCGTGAACGAAGCGATGGCGATGGATCGCAGGGGGGAATGGCAAACGCCAGATATCCCAGATGAGCTTCGGCGCCCGCAAGCTCAGTCCGGGCTTGAGCCGGGTGATTGAGGAACGCCGCTTCATATTGAGCTTGCGCTGCCTCGTCAAGCATCCCAAGCACATACAGTGAACTCAATTCGCTCAGTGATAGATCTGCTGTTTCGTATGTTGTAGGTTCCACCACCACACCCCCTATTCAAAAACCTGAAGTGCCTCACGAAGTCTCCCCATGGCCAGGCGAATTCGTGTTTTCACGGTGCCGAGTGGCTGGCTCAGTTTATCAGCAATTTCACTGTGACTCAGACCGCTATAATAAGCCAGTTCAATACATTGCCGTTGCTCAGGAGGGAGTGAGGAAAGCGCTTGCTGGACAATCTGGCGGCGTTCAGCCTGGGCGGCGGATTCTTCCGGGCTGCGTTCTTTGGATCTGACTGCCGCCACCGTGTCTAAGGCTTCGGCTCGTCGCCGTTCCTGGTCGCCTGACCGGAACCGATCAATGGCCCGGCTCCGAGCCATCATCATCATCCAGGCGGAAGGAGTTCCACGTTGCAGGTCATAATCGGCGGCTTGCCGCCAGATTTGCATAAAGACCTCAAGTGTCACCTCTTCAGCCGCCCCAGGGTCCCCTAAAATCCGAAGGATAAACCCAAAAATCTGGCGGTGTGTGGTGTCATAAAGTTGCCCAAGAGCGGCCTGGTCGCCTCTGGCAATTTGACGAATCAATTCCAGAAAGCCCTGCTCTTTGGCACGAAGTTCAGCTTTGTCATTCGCTGAGGGCACAATAAACCCTCCTTGCGCGGTTTGGTTTTCTTGCACAGGCATTAAGAATTAGGGATAAACTGCGAACACAATTGATGCCACAAGAAAAAGAATATGATGTGTGAAGTCTAATGAGCGAGAACCACCCGTAATGGCCCAAGACCGTTGCAAAGTAGTATGGATTCCCAGGCTCGTCAAGATTGTCCGTCACCAACTCACATAAATTGATTGTCAACCCTCTAAACTCAAGGCAAGATCATTTTTGCCTGAGCTGATTTTTACTCTTTTTCTTTTGGGCATTTTTTAGGGAATGAAGCACGAAGAAATCAAAGAACTCCTTGAATTATATACACTTGGGTCGCTTGACAGCATAGACTCAAAACAGGTTGAAGCGCATCTTCTTGAGTGTCTTGACTGCCGTCAGGAAGTCGCCGTTTGGCGTGAAATGATGGCTGAGCTTGGATTTGCTGCCGAGCCGGCTTCACCGCGGGCTGAACTTCGCTCGCAGTTGCTCACTGCCATCCAGTCTGAAGCCCAAATTTTGCCGTTTCGCCGACCAGCCCATCCACCCGATGTCAGTCGCCACATCCTTCCCCCAGCCCGGGCCGAAAGTCAGTGGCTTCGGTGGTGGGCACTTGTCGCTTCAATCGGTTTTATCTCGTTTGCCGCCGGAAGCCTGATGTTATGGCAACAACTTGGAGGGCAGCAGTCGCAGGTTCGTGAGAGCCAGCAACAACTGGCCCAGGTTCAGCGCGAGTTGCTGCAAGAACGAGAAAAAGCAGCCTGGCTGGCCTCTCCGCAGGCAGTAAATGCCCGGTTGCTCGGTACCAAAGAGTCGCCAGCCGCCCAGGCGAAACTCAGTTATGACCCACAAACTGGACGAACTGTTTTGATTGTTTATAACCTGCCACCCCCCCCCCCCGGTAAAGCCTATCAACTCTGGTTTATTGCCGATGGGGTGCCTGTTTCGGGTGGTGTTTTTAAAATTGACCAACGTGGAAAAGCTGAAATGGAAGGCCAGGTGCCAAATCCGGGGCGATCTGCATCACTCTTTGCCGTGACCTTGGAACCAGAACAGGGGGTTCCTTCGCCAACTGGTGAAAAATATCTGTTGAGCACAGCTTTGTAAGTGGTACATTCTGAGCCGACAATCATGTTTTTTTCGACCAGAACCTTTCCAACAATTGAGTCATTCACCTGAGACACGGATTTTTGAATGAAAACCCTGGACTTTGACAATCTTAACTGCTGTTAGAGAGTTGTTTGGAGCAAACTTTCCACACAGTGAAATCCAAACAATTCTTATGTGCCGTAGCGGACTTCCGACTTTTCACCCTTTCAAATTTCAAAAAAGCATTTTTGCATTCCTTAATCAAGGACCTGTGTCTGATCCTTTGCTGAAGACTTTATCGCGAGTCTTTTGAATGAATACGATGACACTTCCTTGAGAACACCAGTTTGAAACTGTGAAGCGAGACTCTATTTTGACAACCTGAAGTATAGAATTCACAACCGGAGACATAATCCGGAGGAGGATACCCATGCATCGTTTTTCGTTTCGAAAGTTTTTGTTTGCAAGTTTGACCCTGCTATTGATTGCTTCAACTTTGTTGATTCCAACACCCCAAATTAACGCGGCTGACCACGGTGATGCCCCTTTGCCTGATGAAGATCGCTCCTGCGATATCAATGACGTCTATGCATTTCTGGATCCCAATGACAATACCAAGCTGGTAATTGCCGTCACGATTCAAGGCTTTATCGTTCCTGGCGAGGCGGTCAATTTCGGCGCTTTTGATCAAAATGTCCGCTACCGGTTTGCCCTTGAAACCAGCGGTGATGTGAAGGCAGATCAATTCTTTGATCTGCGGTTTACTGAACGCCGAACCAGTGGTTCTGAACCCCAAACCGCCACGATTACCCTGCCCGGCAACCGGACCTTCCAGGCGCTTACAACACCTGCCAGTCTCAGCCCAACGGCACCTGAACCACGGGTAACAACTGATCCAGCCACGGGCATTTCATTCTTTGGCGGTGTGGTTGATGATCCGTTTACCTTTGACATTCCAGGGTTTAACCGTTTTGTGGCTTCAGTAACGTCAGGGAACCCCAATCCTGATGCCTTAAAGCGTGGGCGCGATAGTTTTGCCGGTTACAACACGCTTGGGATTGCCCTCAGCATTCCGCTGTCATTTCTTAAAGCCACTGGAAAAGACATCGGAGTTACTTTTTTCTCACAGCGCCAAACGAAGATGACCTTCAAAAATGGTGGCTATGTGGGCAAAGGTGACTTTGTCACCATTGACCGGATGGGAAATCCAGCCGTCAACGTGGCTTTGATTCCATTCCCGAAAAAGAATTCCTACAACTTTGGGACACCTGAAGATGATGCCCGTGCAACGTTTGCTCCAGACATTATCAACTCCTTGAAAGCCCTGGGCACCACGGAAGAAAACATCAATATTTTGGCCTCGGTTGTGCTCCAGCGTGGTGATTACCTGCGGGTTGATCCAGCCAAGCCAAATCGTGGTACGGGTGGTGGAAATAACCCTGAAGCGGCTTACCCAAATGGCCGCCGTCTCGTAGACGATACGGTTGACACCATTCTCTTCTTTATTGCCAATCAAAATGTACTCAGTGACAACGCCAATGTGAACGACGTGCCATTTCGTGACGCGTTTCCATTCTTTGGGGCGTCACAGCAACCACGCGAACCAGGTGTGGTTGATGACAACACCCGTAACTAATCCAATCTTGATTGGTTGAGTCTGAGAAAGACCACAAAGAACCGCGTTGAGCCTTCAATTATGCGCTTTGTGGTCTTTCTTCTTTCTAAAATTCGTCGAAATATTGATTGGCTGAGTGTCTTTGATTGATATGACTGTATTTGAAACCAGGTTGAAATCTTGGGCTGGCGCGATTCTGGTACTGGGGGTGTTGAGTAGTTCGGTTGCCTGTACCACGGCTTCGGCCCCACCACCGCCTACCCAACCGCTTATTCCGGCTGCCCAGCCAATTATGGATGATGAAGCGGCCACCCTCTCCGCCATTCGTTTTTTAGAAGATCGGGTCAAAAAAGATCCCGACGATTTTATTGCCTTGAATAAGTTAGCCGAACGATACCTGCAAAAACTGCGTGAAACTGGCGATTTAAGTTATTTGGACCTGGCCAGTCGTACCACTCAGGCTTCACTCAAGGCCATGCCGGCTGAACAAAATATCACCGGGCTTTCACTGCAAGCTCAGGTCGCCTGTGCCACCCATGAATTTGGGCTTGCCCGTGAATACGCCCAAAAACTCGTTGAACTTGAACCCCATAAAAGCTACCCGTACCAGATTTTGGGTGAAGCCCTGATCGAGTTGGGTGAATATGATCAGGCTGGAAAGCTCTTTAAAAATCTGGAAAGCCGAAACCATGGTGTCGGTACTTTTATTCGCATGGCGCGGCTGGCGCAATTAAATGGCAAGCCGTCGGCAGCTCAGGAAAACCTGGCTGTGGCCCTGACCAAAGCCCTGGATCAAATCCCGCTGTCGCGGGAAAACATTGCCTGGTGCCGCTGGCAATTAGGCGAAATTGCCTTCTCAATTGGTGATTTGGGGGGGGCTGAAAAACACTACCGAGATGCGCTAACGACCTTTCCCAACTATTACCGGGCCCTGGCATCTTTGGGACGAGTCCTGGCCGCTCGGGGAGACCTGACGGGTGCTATCACCCACTATGAGCAAACGGTCAAAATTTTGCCTGATCCCACCTACGTGGCCGCTCTTGGAGATTTATATAAACTGGCCGGTCGTGACAAAGAAGCCACGGCCCAATATGAACTGGTTGAGAAAATCGGTCATCTATCAGCCATCAATGGCGCGGTGTACAATCGAAATCTGGCCATGTTTTATGCCAATCACGACCTCAAGCCTGATGAAGCCTATGCGATGGCGATCAAAGAATTTGAAGTTCGTCGTGATATTTATGGTGCTGATGCTGTTGCCTGGACCGCTCTGAAAGCTGGCAAACTGGTCGAAGCTCAAACGGTCATTCAACAGGCGCTCCGACTTGGAACCAAGGATGCCATGTTGTTTTACCACGCCGGGATGATTGAACTGGCAGTTGGGAACAAGTCGGCGGCCCGGAAATATCTGGATGACGCGTTCAAACTCAATCCGCAATTTGACCCGCTCCAGGTGGTTGTGGCCCGAAAAGCACTAGCCGAGGCTTCCTAACTCTTTCGGATTGAAGATATTGGGCCTGGGGCTAAAGAAAGCGGGATGAAGACGCAATCTGGAATCACATCCTCAATCCATTTATACCAGTTTGTAGTCAGTAGATCGTAGTCAGTAGTTCACTAACTTCAATTGATTGAACTGCTTGACTGTTTTCTAATACGGTCACTTCATTCCAAAATGGTATTATTTGATCCTTCATCTTCTTCAATACATCCGTTAAAAGATCCTTACGTGCATTATGAGTTGTTTCTTATATAAGTTCAGGTATATCAACAAGTTACTTGTTATTCTCGGCGGGCTTTCAATCCTCCTGGGGGCGATTATGCCGGTGATTGCCCATCCACTTGGAAATTTCACGATCAATCATTTTGCCCGGTTGCAGGTGAGCAATGAGCGGGTAACCATTCGATATGTGATTGATATGGCTGAAATTCCGGCATTTCAGGAGATTCAGGCGGCTGACAAGGGACCCGACCAGCAACCGACGCGAGCCTGGTTAAATGCGTATAGTGAACGAGTCGTCGCTGAATATATCAACGGGCTTGTTTTGACCGTAGATGCGACGCGGGTGCCGCTTCGCCCTCTTTCCAAAGCAATCTCCCTTCCGACTGGCAGTGGTGGACTTCCCACACTCCGAATTGAATGTGATCTGGTTGGTGAATTTCCCGCCGTTGTTTCGGTAAACCGTCGCATCCGATTTGAAGATACCAATTTTAAGGATCGTCTTGGGTGGCGCGAAGTTGTGGTTACTCCAGAGACTGGCATCTCAATTTTCAATAGCTCGGCTTATGGCTCGACGTTGACTGACGAATTAAAAGCCTATCCGGAAAGTTTGCTTACTGCCCCGCTTGATGAACGGCTGGCAGAATTTTCAATGACATCGGGGGCCGCGCCAGCAAATTCAGTCGCCCTTCAAACCCGTGAAGGTAAACCAGTTGTTCAAACTCGTGATCGGCTGGCCGAATTGATTGCCGTTCCCGAAGTAACCCCAACCATTGCCCTGATTGGGTTACTGATTGCCACGTTTCTGGGGGGCATGCATGCCCTCTCACCTGGGCATGGGAAAGCCATTGTTGGCGCCTATCTGGTTGGGGCACGCGGCACCGCCCGCCACGCCGCATTTCTTGGTTTAACCGTGACCATTACCCACACGGCGGGAGTTTTGGCCCTTGGGGTGATAACCCTTTTTGCCTCACACTTTATCTTGCCAGAGCGCCTGTTTCCGATTTTAAGCTTACTTTCAGGGTTAATCGTTGTGGGTGTTGGATTAAGGATGGCCTGGAGTCGGGCTCGACTGGCAATGGCTGGTCCAGGCCACTCACACGACCACCATCATCACGACCATCACCATCACGATCACCATTCACATGACCATCATCATGGCGTGGGTGTGCATACCCACGATGGACACACTCATTCGCATCTGCCGCCGGGATCTGGCGATGAACCGGTAACCTGGCGGAGCCTCCTGGCACTTGGTATTTCAGGTGGTTTGCTTCCTTGTCCTTCAGCCCTGGTTTTATTGCTCTCGGCGATTTCCCTGCATCGGGTTGGGTATGGGTTGTTGCTGGTCTTGGCGTTTAGCTTCGGGTTAGCTGGTGTCTTGACTGTGGTGGGTCTGGCATTTGTGTATGCTGGGCGCTTTTTTGAATCAAAAACAAAAGAAACAACCACTGGAACAGTTGCCACGCTGAGCCGGTTGGCATTGCGCTACACCCCGGTTTTGAGCGCAGTATTTATTACCTGTGTTGGAATTATCATTTGTTTTCAAACACTTCCGGACTTTAAGCCGCTGACGAGTTCGTCAACACCAGCGCCTGTTATCCAAAAAACTCCCCAAACCGAAGAAGAGCATGGTCCTTCGCTGGTTGGGCTTGGCGTATTGGGGGTATTAGGCTTAGGGCTGGTTTTTGGTCTCAAACACGCCACCGAAGCTGACCATGTGGTTGCGGTTTCAACCATCGTCAGCGAGCACAAAAGTCTTGGCCGTGCCGCTATCGTTGGCGGATTGTGGGGAATTGGTCACTCGATCTCGCTGGTTGTCGTGGGCTTGCTGGTGTTAATCCTCCGCATATTTATCCCCGACCAAATTGCACCCTGGTTGGATTGGGCTTCACCCTGGCTTGAATTTGGCGTTGCCCTGATGATTATCGGCCTTGGCGCCAATGCTTTATCCAAAGCACTTCGAAAACGGTCAGATGTTCACATTCACACCCACGATCATGATGGGACGCCACACTCACATATTCATTTTCACGACCCTGGTACCGACCATGAGCAGGCGCATGCCCAGCATCTTCATTTTGTAAAACAGATTGGGTTAAAACCGTTGCTGGTTGGTGCCGCCCATGGTCTGGCTGGTTCGGCTGCCTTAACCCTGTTGGTGCTCAGTCAAATCCAGTCGCCGTTTCTCGGGTTGTTATATCTGACGGTGTTTGGCGTCGGATCAATCGGAGGAATGTTGGCGATGTCGGGGCTGGTTGGAATTCCCTTTATCCTCAGTGCAGTGTGGGTCAATCGCTTTCACCACGTTCTGCAAGTGGTGGCCAGTGTGTTTAGTATTTTGTTTGGCGTCTGGTATGCCGCGCAAAACGATGTGGTTCGGGGGATTCTCGCAACCGTACTTGGCACGTAGAGGTTGGGGCTAAGGGCTTGGGGCCATAAGCACCAGGATAAGAAACCCCGTGTCCTTTCCGTTGGCATTGAACGACGATCTTGTAGGGTTTGGATCTCGTCCTGGCCGTGACCGTGGGCTTCGCACCACGGCTATTACACAACGACCCTGCGGGCCTCAAATCCTTATCCTGGCGCATATGGGGGTTGGGGCTGAGGGTTTGGAAATCAATCTCTTTCAATAACGGAAGAACCAAAAACCAGGCACGAATAAGGTGAACTATGGGTGAACTTGTCCGGTTTGGCGTCAGCATCGAAGACGAATTGCTTGAAAAGTTTGACCATCTGGTCAGTACCCGTGGGTATGCGACCCGCTCGGAAGCGCTCCGCGATTTGATCCGCGATGCACTCGTCCAGGCTCGATTGGAGTCACGAAGTGCGGAGACCGATCCGGAAGTTGTTGGAAGTCTGACCTTTGTGTATGACCATCACGCCCGAAACCTCTCTACCCAAATGGCTGAAAAGCAGCATGCCAACCACGACATCGTGGTTTCCGTCACCCACGTTCACATTGACCACCACGATTGCATGGAAGTGCTGTTGCTTCGTGGCAGCGTCAGCCGGGTCCGTGCCCTGGCCGATTCAATCCTGAACTTAAAAGGAATTAAGCACGGCAAGTTATTTGTTACCTTTCCATCGCATTCGATTGAAAAACACGACCATCAGTCCCACTCACAGAAAGCTTCGTGACGAAAGACGGTCAATTGCTTGTCAACCTGTTCTTTCACCTATGGCCGTGGGATTCCTAGCCAGGATGTGCGTGGAGTGGCTCAGCTTTGAACCCCAAAACTTCTTTGAATCGCGGTGGCACCTGGGGCACCGGTGATTTCGAGTATCCATGCCACACCTGATTACCTGGTCAGCCGGACTCACCGTTCACCTTTTCAGGAAAAACGAATCTGACAATCTGCAGCTTGTTGGTTGAAAGCCGATATTGGGTCAGCGCGATTGAGACCCGCTGTCGGCTTTTCCCATTCCTGGTCCCGTGAAAACGGCTGTCAAGTCGAAAAATGCATTCGACGCAATTTCTCAACAACTTTTTTAAGGCTGCCAGGGCCCACGAAAGAAATTCCGGTTATTTCTCTTAAATACTTGTAAATAAAAGATTTGATATGTCTTGCGATATGCTGCCCAACTGTCCGCTCAGCCTTGTCCTGGAAAAATATTTTTTTGACACTGCCCCAAAAGCTTGCTACATTTCGCGACTTGTGCCAGAGGCTCTAAACAACCCTCCACACCCCTTTACATTCCACCTAGAGAGACGAGGATGAAAGCTAAACTTGAAGAAGTCGCCCAGACATACGGCATAGAAAACTGGGGTGCCGGCTACTTTGACATCAACCAGAAAGGACATCTCATTGTCCGCCCGAGTTCGGGAGATCGGCGTTCCGTTGACGTAATGGAACTGATTGACGATCTGACCCGGCGTAACATCAAATCTCCCATCCTGCTTCGATTTCCACAAATTCTCGCAAATCAAGTCCGCAAACTTTCCAATTCGTTCCAGGCTGCCATTAAAGAGTTTGACTACAAAGGGCGTTACCTCGGAGTTTTTCCCATGAAAGTCAATCCCCGCCGGGAAGTGGTCGAGGAGTTTTTGCGCAGTGGCAAGCGGTATGGGTTTGGAATTGAGGTTGGAAGTAAGCCGGAATTGTATTCGGCACTGGCCCTGGAGCAGTCTGAGGAATCACTCTTGATTTGCAACGGCTTCAAGGATGAAGCCTACATCCGCATGGCCTTTCTTGGTACCCAGATTGGGAAAAACGTGGTCATTGTGGTTGAAAAACTGGGTGAGCTTCACACCATTCTGCGATTGACTGAAGAAACCGGCATCAAGCCCATGATTGGCATCCGGGTCAAACTGTATTCACGGGGAAGCGGGAAGTGGGAAACCTCAGGTGGCGAGACGGCCAAGTTCGGGTTGACCGCCAGTGAAGTTTTGGAAGTCATCCGGTTGTTACGGGACCGGAATTCAATTGACCAGCTCAAACTGCTTCATTTCCACATCGGTTCGCAGATTACCAACATCAAACGCATCAAAAACGCGATGAAAGAAGCGGCACGGGTCTATGCCAAGATTCGGGCGATGCACATTGACGTCAAGTATCTGGACGTTGGCGGGGGCATGGGGGTGGATTATGATGGCAGCAAAACCAGCTCCGATTCATCCGCCAACTACACCCCCCAAGAATTTGCTAACGACGTTATTTACACCATCAAAAGCGTTTGTGAAGATGAAGACGTTCCTGAACCCAACATCATCACTGAATCCGGTCGTGCCCTGTCTGCCTATCACGCCGTACTCATCACCAATATTCACGAAGAAATTGAAACGGTTGTCGGTGAGTATGGCTCAGTGAAAATTGACGACGATGATCCCCAGGTATTGTTTGAACTCAAGGATGTCTGTGAAGGGATCACCTCAAAGAACTACACCGAGTATTACCACGACGCCCTTGAGCATAAAGACGAACTGTTCACCTTGTTTAATCTGGGCATCATCAGCCTCGAAGATCGGGCAAAAGGTGAAATTTTGTTTTGGGAAGTGTGCGAAAAGACAGTCAAACTGGCTCAGCAGAACAAGCACAAACCCTTCATTGATGAATATGAAGAACTGAGCCAGATGCTGGCGGCCAAGTATTTGTGTAATTTCTCGATTTTCCGGTCGGTTCCTGACAGTTGGGCAATTGAGCAACTGTTCCCAATCATGCCGATTCACAAGCTCAATACCAGCCCAACCGAACGTGCCACCCTGGTGGACATTACCTGCGATTCAGACGGGATCATTGACAAGTTTATTGATTTAAAGGATGTGAAGGAAACCCTGGAATTGCATCCTTTCAAAGGTGAACCGTATTTCCTCGGTATTTTTTTGGTGGGGGCGTATCAGGAAGTGATGGGAAATGGTCACAACCTGTTTGGATCCATCAATGAAGCTCACGTCTTGATCCAGGATGGCGGCTATCTGGTCACGAAAGTGGTCCAGGGAAGCAATCTTGGAGATGCCTCGGCCACTGCCCGCTATGAGCGCTCATTCCTCCACGACAGCTTTTCGCGTCTGGCTGCCGAGCAAGTCAAAGCTGGAGACCTCTCTCCATCTGAGGCTGACAAGTTATGTCGTGAGTACGAAAACAGCATCAATTACTACACCTACCTCGGGTAGCTGGTTGCTGCTGTCAACCTTCCAGCTCGAGAAATGGGAAAAAGAACGACTTCCCGTTTGATTTTTCCCATTTTCGGCTTTCTCCAATCCTGATTCCAACCGGCGTATGATGAAAAAATCAAAAACCTCCCCGTACCTCAAGCACCCAACCCAACCCGTCCAGATTGATCGTGATCGGAGCGTCGCTGGTCTATTGAACAAGATGGAGACGTCTTCATTCCAGGCCCGCAATCTGGCTATCGCCCATAACATCTGGCTCAACATGTTGGACGATAACACGACCATTGTCTTGGGGATTTCCGGAGCGTTGGTGGCGGCAGGGATGCGACGGATCATCGCCTGGTTGATTCGCAATCGGTATGTTGACGTGGTGGTTTCAAATGGCGCCAACATTTTTCATGATGTCCATGAAACACTGGGGCGGCAGCATTATTTGGGCTCTCCCAGTCTCGATAGCGCTGAATTGCAGAATCTGGCGATTGGTCGGGTGTACGACACCCTGATGAGCGAAGAGGAATTCCGCGAAGCTGATCAATGGTTGGCCTCCTTTATCAACACGCTCGAACAAAATCGCCCGTATTCCACCCGTGAATTTCTTCATTTACTTGGTCACGAGCTTTCTGAAATTGCCAATGAAGATGGCATTCTGACCTCGGCGTTTAAAGCCCGTGTTCCGGTATTTTGTTCAGGTGTGGTTGACTCAGTGTTAGCCCGAGGGATTGCAGCCAGTCGAATTGATCGCAAGTCACCATTTATGTTTGATGTGATTCAAGATGTGGTCGAAATGGCTCATATTCTGGCGGGTTCCGTAAACACGGGGGCGACCTTTTTCGGAACCGGGACACCACCAAATTTTGTAAAACAAGCCCACTCAACGGCGTCGGTGATCAATTCCCGAATTCGCGACCACAAATACTTTTTGCAAGTCATTACTGAATCACCCTATATGAGCAGTTCTATATCCGGTCATTTGGAAGACAAAGAAAACTGGACCAAGCCCTCCAAGGAATTGCGAAGTGTTTCGGTCTATTGCGATCCAACAATTGCCATGCCGATACTGGTGACCGGGCTATCCCAAAGCGCGACCAAGCAGATCAAGCAGCGTCGGAAGCCAACTTTTACCCATGGCCGTGAACTTGGGGTCACGTTTGCCTAGAACTGTAATTCCCCCTGCTGGCTGAGCCGAAGAGGATTCAAAAAACCCTGAACCCTGAACCCTGAACCCTTTAGTGATTAGTGATTAGTGATTAGTGATAAGTGATTAGTGATTAGTGATTAGTGATTAGTGATTAGTGATTAGTGATTAGTGATTAG